>JAQSWE010000232.1 GCA_029266795.1 Alphaproteobacteria bacterium
GTATTCTCTCCCGCGGCCGACAGCGCCTTTGCCGCCGCATATCTTGCAATGCGCATTTCCGAAGAGGTTCCCAGCAGCAACATCACAACGAGGTATGACGAGGCCGACCCCGAGCTTGCCAAATTCACCAAGGATTACCGCCCGCGCCTGCGCGCGGAATATGACCTCGACCCGGCCGCCAATTTCGGGCCCGTGAATGATTTCAACAATGAAAAACTGCCCAAGGTGTTCAACGGGCAGATGGCGATACACTTCAATATGACGGTGCGCAAAGGCGAGCGCATGGACATCGAGGTGTCCGGTACACCCGCGCGCCTGACTGCTGACATCCTCGACAACGACATCGCCGGCGCGCGTCGTGCGGCGGAAAAACTGCAGGGGAAGCTGGCCGATGACGAGGTGAAAAAACTCTTCGCCGAGATCAACCGGCGCGACGCCGGCTGGCAGCTTGCGGACGAAGTCCAGGCGGGCACGAAAGCGCCGGTATCCGCGCCCCGTACGGCGAAGTTCAGCAAATAAAACCCCAGCAGCGTCACAACGAAAAAAGGCGGATCCGAAGATCCGCCTTTTTCAAATTCAAAACCGCGAGGGCCGTGATTACTTCACTTTGCCTTCCGTATACAGCTCGTGCTTTTTCTTGCGCGGGTTGTATTTCTTGCGCTTCAGCTTGTCGGTCGTGTTGCGCGAGTTTTTCTCGGTGTAATAGCAATGGTCGCGATCCGGGCTTTCCAGTTTGATCAGCGCGCGGGGGCCTTTTTTAGCCATGACAGAATTCCTTTTGCATCATCCATCGGCGCTACTGCAGCGCCAGATTCTTATAGACGGGTGAAAATAGCCGTTTACGGGAAAGAGTCAAGATAAATAGCCCCGGACGGGATATGCATGGATTCGCTGTGGTGCTGCTATGCCACATAAAAATGTTTTGAGCATAACTAAATATATGAAATATATAGATATTATTACGCGCATTTGACGTGCAATGTTAACCGTGTAAGGATTTGCTTAACGAAACATCTGGAAAGGAATTTGATGACCGCGCGCAATAAAGTTGAAGGCTCTACCAAACCCAAACGCAGCATCAGTTCCGAATTCAATGAAGAAGCACAAAAGCCAACCTCCGCGGGCCACATTCTCCCCGCGAACGGCCGCCGCACGAAATTAAAGGGCAAGCGCTTCGTCATCACCGCCGCGCAGAACAACACCGACGTCCATCCCGGATTTTTGAAAGCGCTCGAGGCCTACTGCAAGGATAAAGACGCGCAGCTCCTCGTCAGCCGCTTCACCTACAACAAGAACGCCTACGAGAAAGGCGATGACGGTGAAGTCTGGTACGACCCGAAACTGGTGAAATACTTCTTCGAAGGCTCGACCGAAATCACGCCCAAGATCGTGATTGGCGGCGAACTGGATATCAGCCCAACCGCCGTCAACCCGCTCTCCGGCTTCGACAACTATTTTCAGGGCGCATCCGGCATCGTGCCGCATCCGAAGGTCGCGCTGAAATCGCTGCCCGGTCTGGGCGAAGACAATGCCCGCTTCCTCTACACCACCGGCGCGATTACGCAGCGCAACTATGTGCAGAAAAAAGCGGGGCAGAAGGCAGAGTTCCACCACAACTTCGGCGCGCTGCTGGTCGAGGTTGACGATAACGGCACCTTCTTCGTCCGCCAATTGGCCGCCGACAATTCCGGCGCGTTTCAGGACCTGACCGATAAATACAAACCCGATGGCAAGATCGAGCGCAACCAGCGCGTCGAAGCCATCAACCTCGGCGACATCCATGCCGAAAAGCTCGACCCCGTGCAGCAGGGCGTTGCCTTTGGTAAGGGCGGCATCATGGAAACGCTGAACCCGAAATACCTGCTGATCCACGACGTGATCGATTTCATGGCGCGCAACCACCACAACATGAAAGACCCGTTCTTCTGGGCCGACCAGCATGTGAAGGGCAACACCGTCGAAGGCGGCATGAGACTTGTCGCCGCATGGTTGAAGGCGGCGGAGCGCCCCGAGACGAAAAACCTTATCGTCGAGAGCAACCATGACGAAGCCTTCGTCCGCTGGCTGCGCGAGGCGGATGCGCGCTTCGACCCCGCCAATGCCCGCTTCTGGCACGAGGCTTCTGCCGAAATGCTGCGCGAGATCGAGAAGGGGAATTCCGATCCCAATATTTTCGAAACCTTCATCCGCAAATTCGCCGACCTGAAAACGACGGAATTCATGCGCGAAAGCCAGAGCATGGTAATCGCAAAAGATGACACCGGTCGCGGCATCGAGGTCGCGCTGCACGGCCATACCGGCCCCAACGGCTCGCGCGGCTCGCCCGGCGGCTACCGCGCGATGGACACCAAGGCGAATACCGGCCACACGCATTCGGCGGGTATTACCGACGGTGTTTATACCGCAGGCGTGATGGGCAAGCTCGACATGGGCTACAACAAAGGCCCGAGTTCGTGGAGCCACAGCCATATCGTGACCTACCCGAACGGCAAGCGCGCCATCATCACCGTGAAAGATGGCAAATGGCACGCCGATGACAAGAAACACAAGCCGATGGAAATCAAACTCGCGCCGCCTGCGAAGAAAGGCCCGAAAGCGGCAGCCGCGTAAAAAGATCGAGCCCACCCTCTGCGCATCGTTGATGCGGCGCAGAGGGTCTGGATGAGCGGGCGGTGGTGCAGAAGCGATGTTCGTATTCCGCCGCCGCCCGTTTCTCCCGACCCTCTTGAAGGATAAGGGGATGCTTCCTCCGCCAACCTACACCGGATGAAGCGACCGGTTTTACACCCGTCCTTTTTTCGCTATACTGGCGAAAACCAAAGACGGGTGATTTCATGAAAACAAAACTTCTTTCCACTCTGGCGATTTGCGTAGCTTTGGCGGGCTGCACGGCGTCGCAGCGCCACCTGTCGTCGGATTACAAGGGATATGGTTTCAACACCTTCGAAACGCCGCGCGGCACGTACAAGGTTGTCGATAACCCCGAAACCGGAAAGCTGTTCATACTGCCGACCGCAGGCTATGTGCTGTCAAAAGGCACACCGCCCGAGGCCGAGGCGCGCGCCGCCGCGATGTTCTGGCTCGACAAGACCCGCCGTCATTGCACGATCACCGAAAGCCACCTGTATCAGGCGCCGCATTGGGAATTTTTCTATCATTGCCGGAAGTGACGCGGGTCTCGCTGATTAAACCCTGAAAAACGTATTGATCATCCGCGTCACGGGATTGTGGAAGTGCAGCGGTTTCTCCGTCAGCGTCAGGCAGACGCAGCCGTCATCGCCCGCGACGGGCTGGTGGGCGAAGCGGGGGTCGGTCAGGATGACGATGTCGCCTTTTTTCCACGTGCCGAATTCGTCTTCATAGCCGCCATGCAAAATCAGCGTGATCTCGGTGCCGGTATGCGAATGTTTCGGCGTCGCAAATTTCGGCGCCATCTTCATCAGCTTCAGGAATTTCTGCGTCGGTGTCGGTTCGATCACGCGCAGGTCGATGCGCATGATGCCGTGCGTCGCGCGCGTCCATTGCTGCTGCTTCTGCGCGCAGACGGCGGAAATCATGCCATGCACGATTTCCGGGATATGCGTATCGGGCGAGGGCGGGCAGGGCTTCGATGTATCCGCGCAAGGGTCGGCCACGGGCGGCGGGTTCTGGATGCGCGCCATCACGCGCTCGAGGCAGGTATGCTCCAGCTGCGCCTGCTGCTCGCAGATTAACTGTGCGCCCAGCGCCTCGTATTGCGTGATGCGCTTGCGGATCGTGTCGTTCAGCGCCATCGCAGCATTCACCAGCAGGCTTTCATGGGGGCCCAGCTTGCCCGCCGCATGGCGCATCAGCAGCATGTCGAGGGATTGCAGCGGGTCTTTGTACATCGTAATCATGACGCGCCCCCCATCTGCAGCATGCCGCGCAATTTATCCATCGCGAGACGCAGGCGCGATTTCACGGTGCCGAGCGGCAGTTTCGTCTTCGTCGAGATATCGCTATGCGACATGTCATCGAAGAAAGCCATGCGCAGCAATTCCGCCTGTTCGGGCGGCAGGGTCTCCATCGCGCTGTTCAGGCGCTCGATATCCTGCGCATCGGCATATTCGGGCGTCGTTTCGGCGACGGCGTTTTCCAGCGCAAGGCTGTCGGTGTTCACGTCGAGGTTCCGGTCGCGGCGCAGCGCGTCGATGCGCTTGTTCCGCGCGATGGTGAAAA
>JAQSWE010000233.1 GCA_029266795.1 Alphaproteobacteria bacterium
CTATGGGTTCATTCGCGAGCGCGCGGGCAATCGCCACCCGCTGCCGCTCCCCGCCCGACATCTGACCGGGTTTTTTCTTCGTCTTGCCTTGCAGGCCCAGCGAGACCAGTAGTTTTTCGGCACGCGCCCGCATATCGCTATCCGACAGTTTGCCAAGCCGGCGCATCGGCAGCATGACGTTATCGAGCGCGGAGAATTCCTGCAGGAGGAAATGAAACTGGAACACGAAACCGATTTTTTCGAGCCGCGTTTCCTGCCGCACTTTTTCGGTCGCGGTCGAAACATCGATGCCCGCGATATTGATCTGGCCGGATGTGGGCTTGTCCAGCAGCCCCATCAGGTAGAGCAGCGACGACTTGCCGGAGCCCGATGTGCCGCGCACGGCGAGGAATTCGCCCGATTTCACGGTCAAGCTGGCATCGCTCACCAGTGTCACGGGAATTTCTTCGCTCTGCAGGATGCGGGTGACGTGCGACAGGGTAATAATATCTTTCATCCGCTCGCCCCCCGGATGATGTCGACGGGATGCAGGCGGGCGGCGCGGCGCGCCGGTATCCACGCAGCGAAGGCAGCGGAGAGCAGCCCCATAATGCCGCCCGCCGCATAGAGCCAGACGGAGCGGAACATGGGGAAGCCGTCCATGCGCACGGCGACATCCTTGTTCAGCGACAATTTGATGGAGGCCAGTATTTCTACCAGCACCGCGCCGCAGGCCCAGCCGGCAAACACGCCGATAATGCCTATGACGACACCCTGCCAGAAGAAAATCCCGATTACATCCGATTCCGAGAAGCCCATGGATTTCAGGATCGCGATATCGCGGTATTTCTCCATGACAGAAGACGAAATGATGTTGTAAATGCCAAATCCCGCCACGAGCAAAATAACGCAGACGGTCGTATACATGATGCCGTTTTGCACGACGAACAATTCGAAGATGTTCTTGAACGCCTCCTGCCAGCTTTCGGCCTTGTAGCGGTATTTGCGTTCCAGCACCGTGGCGACAGCGGGCGCGGAATCCACGTCTTCCAGACGGATATTGATCTGGTTGATCTTGTCGACCTTGTTTTGCAGGACCTGCACTTTCTTGATATTCGCGTAGGAAGTGCCGGAATCAACCTGCGTGACGCCGGAATCGAAAATGCCGACCACCTTCATCTGCATGATGAGGCCCACCGGCGAAATAACGTTCAGGCGCGCGCCCATGCCAAGCCCGATTTTTTCGGCCATTGCGCGGCCAAGGATAATGCCGTTCGATGTCGTCATCAGGTTTTCGATCCGGCCGATCTTCATGTCACGCGCCAGCTTGCTGGCGTTGCGTTCCAGTCGCGGGTCGACGCCATAGAGCGTCGTCGAGACGTCACGACCGCCATAGCGCAGGAAAACCTGACCGGAGGTGATGGGCGAATAGGTGAGCGCGGGCATTTCCTTCAGGCCTTCGACGATCTGCCGGTAATTGCGGATGCCTTGCGTTTCTTCCTTGGGCTTCAAGCCTCGGATGACCGTCATGGCATCAGGATAGCGCAGCACGACCGGCTGCGCTTCCGGTTCACGGAATTCGTCGCTGATCATGACATGCGGATAGGAATCGACGAGACGTTTGATAAAAAACTGGTGCATCCCCTGCAACATGCCGGAAATCGCGATAAAGAATGCCACGCCCAGCATGACGCCCACGACCGATATTGCGGCCTGCCGTTTGCGGTTCACAAGATAATGGACGGCGACATATCCGATCATTTTTTAACTTCGGGCGCGCGGGCAAGGATGGTGTCGTTTTCAGTCAGTCCCGACAGGATTTCGATCACCCTGCCATCGGACTTGCCCGTTTTGACAGGTGTTTTGACCGGCTTCGCGCCCGCGATCCAGACGGCATTGTCGTTCACCGCTTCGGCGGGCACGACCAGCGCGTTTTCGGATTTATCCGTCACCACATTCACCTCGACGGTCATGCCGATCAAAAGCGTGGTATCCGCAGGCAGCGCGATGCGCACGCGGAAGTTTTTATTCACGGGGTCGCCCTTGGGCGTGATATCGGCGATGGTGCCTTCCAGCACTTGTCCCGCAATCGCATCCGCCTTGAGCAGCGCGATCTGGCCGCGTTTGACCTTCAAAATATCTTCTTCATCGACATCGGCGGTAATGCGCAGGTTTTTTGTTTCCCCGAGCCAGAAGACGGTTTGTGCGGGCGATTTCACTTCGCCCGGTTCGATATCGCGGCGCAGGATCACGCCGTCGATGGGTGACACCAGCGACATGCGCTCGATGATCAGTTTCTGGTTGTCGATGCGCGACTGCACTTCGTCGTAATTACCGACCGTATCATCGAAGGCTTTCTTGCTGATATAGCCCTTATCCAGAAGGCCCTTGTTCCGGTCGAATTCGTTTTTCATCTGCGCAAGGCGCGATTCGTATTCCTGCAGCTTGGCGCGCTCCGCCCCATCATCGGCCTTCGCGAGCATCTGGCCTTTCGTCACCACATCGTTATCATCGACCAGCACTTCGGCATAGCGTGCGGTCAGTTGCGGGGCGACCTGCAGCCAGCTTGTCGGCTCCACCTCGCCGGTTGCATAGACGGCTTCGACGATATCTTTTCGAAAAGGTTTCACGGTGTCGGCAGCGCCAGCATCGCCGGCACCGCGCAAATGCAGGAAGGCCGCGGCAACCGCCAGTATCAGGACAATGACGACGATAATTTTCAACGCGCGCATGACGTATGCTCCCCTGACGCCAGTATATAGCGCATAGCGATAGAAAATCACGCAAGCTGCGGGATGAGTTATGGAGAATTAGGGCTTCAAACCCTTCTGCTTCGGCTTGGCAGGGTCTTTCGGCGCCTTCTCCGCGTCATTGGCGGGCGCGGCATAGCCGAGTTTGGCAGGCGCGATGGACGCATAGCTGACAATTTCGGTGAAATACGTATGCACAGGATCGGCATCCGACGACAATTCAAGTTTTTTATCGCCAAAGGCTTTTTCAAGATAGCGTTTCGCCACCAGCGCCTTGCGCGCATCACCGAGCGTCAGGTCATGCGCCGCTTCTTCTGCCAGCAGCGCGCCTGACAGCACATCGGCCAGATGGTCGAGCAGCTTGCGGGCGAACCGCTCGCCATCCTGCGGATGGGCGCGGAGATGGATCAGGGCGTTCATCGCTTCCTTCAGACCCTTATCCAGCAGAATTTTCTCCGCCGCGAGTTCGGCCGGGAGCGCATCGGAAATTTTGCGGATTTTCTCGACGAACACATCATCGCCCGGTTCTTTGCCCACCACCATGCGCAGTAGTTCCAGTGCCTGAATATTGGCGGGACCTTCCCAGACCGTCAGGACCATAGAATCGCGGTACTGCCGCGCCGTCGGGAATTCCTCGGTGTAGCCGTTGCCGCCCACCATCTCGAGCGCTTTCTTCGAGCATTGCACGGCATCTTCCGCCGTGCGGTATTTGGCAAGCGCGGTCGACAGGCGCAGCCATGTGCGCTGCTCTTCATCCTTCAGCGCGGCGTCGAAAGTTTTAGCGGCTTCGAATGCCAGCGCAGTTGATGCTTCGCTACGCACCATCAGGTCGAATAATTCGTTTTGTACCATCGGGTAGTTGATGATTTCCTTGCCGAAGGCCTTGCGGTGCGTCGCCCAGCTGGCGGCTTCCAGAAATGCGCGGCGCGTGACGCCCGCACCTGCAACAGCGTTGTGGATGCGCGAATATTCCAGCGCCTCCATCATAATGCGCAATCCATGTGGCGGGGGTGCGATTTCGATGACTTCCGCGCCTTCGAGGTCGATTTCACCGGTCGCCAATCCCTTGGTGCCGAGCTTGTCTTTCAACCGGCGGATGTTGTAGCTGTTCTGCGCGCCATTCGCGAGGTGGCTGGGAACAAGGTAAAGCCCCAAGCCCTTGCTGCCCGCAGGAGCCCCTTCGGGCCGCGCGGTCGCGAGCGCCAAGCCGGAATTGGCGTTACTGGTGAACCATTTCAACCCGTGCAGGGTAATTTTCTCGCCGTCTTTCTTCGCAACCGTCGTGGTTGCGCCGACATCTGATCCGCCATGTAATTCGGTCGCCCAAGTGCCGCCGGTTTTGGTGAGGCCATCCATACGCGTCATTTCATGCAGATATGCGGCACGTACATCGGCGGGCGCGAATTTATCGAGCACATAGGCAACCGCGCCCGTCATGGTGACGGGGCAATGCACAGAGATAT
>JAQSWE010000234.1 GCA_029266795.1 Alphaproteobacteria bacterium
CAATATCTGCGACGACTTGACGATGTCGACGAACAGCACGGTCAGCAGGCGTCGCTCCACGGCATGGATATGGGGGACAGGACTGGTCATGTTCATTCTGTAAAGTTACATTCGGACGATAATGTGGCTATTGCCTGATGAAAAGCGCAAAAGTGTGTATTTCGCTAATTTGTCCCGCAATTAGCTCCGTTATTAACATAATCTTCGATAGGTGCTTTCATAGCGCAGCATGTCTCGCAACTAGCTCGTTTTTTCAAGCGTACCTTCTGGCTGTCATAGGTCAGGGCGCTGAACATCATCATCCATCCGGCAAGGCTCTCGCCGATGCCCATCAGCTCGTTCATCGCGACAGCCGCCTGCATACTGCCGAATATTCCCGTGACGGGACCAAGGATGCCGTCCTCCGTGCATTGCGGCGCGAGGGCGAGCTTCTCCGATTTTGGGTAGAGGCACTGGTAACAGGGCTTGTCGGCTTCCCAGCCGCGAAACGTGCTGATCTGGCCTTCGTGATGATAGACCGAGGCGGAGACAAGCGGCTTCTTCAGTCGCACACAGAATTCATTGACCAGATAACGCGTGTTGAAATTATCGCTGCAGTCGAGCACAAGATCATAGCGGGTGATAACAGCGGCGGCATTTTCAGGGCTCAGCCGCGCATCCTGTTCTTCCAATACGCAGTCTGGGGCATGGGCGGCAAGTTTCCGCTTCGCTGCCGTGACTTTCGAAACGCCGACATCATGGTCATCGTACAGGACCTGCCGCTGCAGATTCGACAAACTGACCGTGTCGTCATCCATAAAACCGATGCGGCCGACGCCGCCGGCTGCCAGGTAAAGAGCTGCAGGGCAGCCTAAACCGCCCATGCCGATAATAAGCACGCTGCCAGAGAGGAGTTTTTTCTGACCCTCGAGGCCGACTTCGGGGATATCGATATGGCGTTCAAATCTCTGGAGCTTGCTGCCCATCTATTGCCTTTCTGCGCGATAATCCGACCTGATTTGCGGTTCCTGCGTTGATGTGACATCAGCCTTGCGGGTTTGTCAAATGCCCGGCGTTTACTGTGGCTGAAACCTTTTGAAGTGTGACGTGCATCACGGACAAAAAACTTGCAGCGGTCAGTAATGGATTATGGGCATCACTCGTGTGAGGTTATCGTGCGCCGCAAAAACGTGAACTCGACAGAAACTAAGGCATGCCGCCGCTGCCGGCTGCCGCTCATCAGCGACAGTCCCAAAGGGGATGACAGTGATCTCTGCGATCATTGCCGTTGGGAAATGTCCTTAGACGATCACGGTAAGGATTCACGGGGCAGCAAATCCGTATGAATAATTCCCCCGTGTCTCACCCGCCATTTTATAACCAGTGGATGATACTCGACGGCTTTGCGTTGCATATCACTGGACTGGCTGTTGCTTTCACCAAAAGCGACGGCGGCAGTCTCGCGGTTGCGCCGTTGAACCTCGCGCGATGGATGAAAACTGATCCGGATCGCGGCTTTAAACTAGCGGAAATGATTTCTGACATCGGCGCTTATTACAGCGAGCGCGTTCAAGCTGGATAATTGCAGGGAGGGATCGGCGATCCATCCGGCCTTTGAGCCACGGTATATCGTCAATCCGGCGACATGCCGCCCTCTTTGCGGCGGCGGCGCGCGGAAATTCCCATGCCGGCCGAAAGAACGCCCATCCCCGCAAAAATTGCCCCGCTGACATAACCGTAGCCGCTGGCAAAGTTGTACATCGACTCGCCCTGCCGCACATGTGCGCGGGCCGTGCGGAATTCATCCGACAAATCCTGCATTTCAGTGCTTTCGCCGCGGCGGTTGTAGATATGCATGTTGAGCGTGGAATCTTCGGGCGCCTTCTGGCCGTTGGCGGCCATGAAAACGGAATCCGCTTTTTCGTAGACGGTTTCGTAGCGCGCCTTGGCATCCTCCAGCGGCTTTTCGTAGAAAGAGGTCATGAAGGGACGCGACGATAGCGCAAATGTCAGGCAGAGACCTGCCACGACGAAATCAAAATTGCGCAGAACCTTGTATCCGAGTTTGGCGAGTACCGAGTCAGTATCGTTGTGAGAATGAGCCATGTGTGTCCTCCCGCTTGTGGGTTGCATTTCAGGGGTGAATATACGTTATTGATTCTGTCTTCTTATGTCAATAAAAATGGGGTATTTATATGCCACATGGGAGTCTGGGAATTTGAGGGATTGATAGCCGCGTTAAATGGCTTGATCACATCCCCCATAACGGGTATTAAATACCCTTATGGGGTAAAAAATACCCGATTATAGGAGAATTATATGCCCGCCATCGAAGACACCATGACTGCTTCCGCTATCCGCGCCTGGCGCAACCGCATGGGCTGGTCGCGCGACGAAGCGGCAGCGCAGCTGAGCCTGCGGCGCGATACTTATAAGAAGGTCGAGAACGGCCAGCGCCCCATCACCGCGCGTCTTGCGGCGGAAACCGCGCGGCTGGAGAAGCTCGGCGGCAAGGCGGTTGCCAAATACAATCCGAAAGCAACGGTGCATGTGGTCGGCGGCGGCACGATTGTTCATGTGCGCAATCACCTTGCGCTGGCAGCACCCGCATATGGTTCTACCGCGCGGGAACTGGCAGGCATCTGCACGCGGCTTGGCCATGAAACACAGTTGACTCTGACGCGCATGGCCGACCTGTCATCCGAATACGAAACCAACGATGATATGGCGCGGCTCGCCAGCGAACTGGTCGCCAACAAGACCGCGAAGATCATTTTCTGGAACCCTGCGATTTGCGACTACACCGGACAGATCGGCGATGTGGCGCCGGCGCGCAAGGCAAAGCGCATGAAAACCGGCGAGGGCGATCAGGCTATGATGCTGACGCCGTCGGACAAAATCGTCTCCACAATCCGCCGCGACCGCAAGGATTTGTTCCTCGTCGCCTTCAAAACCACGACAGGCGCGACAGAAGACGAAATGTATCTGGCGGGCCTGAAGCTGATGAAGGGCTCCCATATCAACCTCGTGCTGGTGAACGATGTCGTCAACCGCCTGAACATGGTCGTGACGCCGGAAGAGGCGCGTTATTACGTGACGAAAGAGCGTGTCGAAGCGCTGGAGGGGCTGGTCGAAATGGCGCTCAACCGCGCGGCGGCAACCTTCACGCGTTCGACCGTAGTCGAGGGCGCGCCCGGCGTCGAATGGAAATCCGATATTATTAGTGACAGTCTGCGCATAGTTGTCGATCATTGTATCGCACGCGGCGCGTATAAACCGGTCAATACCAAGCGCGGACGCGTGACGGCGGGGCATTTCGCCGCGCGCGGGCCGGACGGCAAGATCGTTACATCCCGCCGTTGGTCGAATTTCAACGAGCTCAAAAAGAACGGCATGGTGCTGATCGAACCGAAGGGCGACGATGAAGTCATCGCCTATGGTGGCAAGCCTTCCGTCGGCGGGCAGAGCCAGCGGATTATCTTCAAAGACCACCCCGGACTCGACAACATCGTGCATTTCCATTGCGAGCTGAAACCCGATGCGCCGGATGAAATCCCCGTGCGCTCGCAGAAGTTCTTTGAATGCGGCAGCCACCAATGCGGCAAGAACACCTCGAACGGCTTGCGCGAGATCGAGGACGGTATCTGGGCGGTCATGCTCGACAATCACGGCCCGAACATCGTCTACCGCAAGGATGTGGAAGCCAAGCGCGTGATCGACGTGATCGAGCGCAACTTCGACCTCGACCACAAAACCGGCGGTAGCGTGGAGGGATAAGCATGGACTGGCATCCGCCCATCAACCTTGCGCTCGTGCCCAGCGAGGACAGCATGTCTTTCCAGACGACGAAGCCGGGCGAGACGGGCCTGCCGTTGCCGCCACATCCCGGCGCTTTCGGCGTCGCGCGTGCGCATCATGTGCATGAAGGTGTCGATCTTTATTGCGCAGAAGGGACAGCGGTGCAGGCGGTCGAGGCGGGCCGCATCGTTGCCATCATCCCCTTCACCGGTGCTAAAGCGGGCTCCGACTGGTGGCAAGATACGGATGCCGTACTGGTCGAGGGTGAATCGGGCGTGGTGCTCTACGGCGAAATTTTAACTGCTGGAAAACAGGTAGGCGATACGGTTGAGCGCGGCGAAACACTGGGACAGGTCAAACAGGTACTGAAAACCGACAAGGGGCGCCCAATGTCG
>JAQSWE010000235.1 GCA_029266795.1 Alphaproteobacteria bacterium
ATTCCATCGCCCAGTCGATTTTATCTTCGTAACCCGGCTGCACCGCGATGCGCAGCGCAATTTCACGGCCATTCATGGTAGTGAATTTGTCGGACAATACTTTCAGGTCGCCCGCGACGACGGCGAAGAGGTAGCTGGGCTTCGGCCAGGGGTCGCTCCACTGGATGCTGTGGCGGCCGTCGCCGAGGTCTTGCGTCTGGGTGAAATCGCCGTTGCCGTTCGACAGCAACACGGGAAACTGCGCTTTATCAGCGACCAGCGTCACATCATAAACCGCCAGGTTGTCGGGGCGGTCCATCGAGTAGGTGATGCGGCGGAAACCGCGGCTTTCGTTCTGCGACACAAGGATCGGCCCGGCCATGTAAAGGCCTGATAGTTCGGTATTAGTTTTCGGGTTCACTTCCGTCACGATATCGAGCGCGAAGGGCTGGGCGGGCGGGTTCTTGATGATCAGGTTCTTGTCGGTCACCTGATATTCGCTGCGATCCATGTCGCGCGTCACGCCATTTTCGGTGATTTTGAGCGAGGTGAGTTTCAGCTCCTCCCCATCCAGTACCAGCGCGCCGCCGGCATTGGGCAGGTCTGGGTTGCGGTTGATTTCAAGGCGGCTGGTAACGACTGTCTTTTCTTCGCCCAAGTCGAAATGCAGTTTCATCTTCGGAATTTTGTATTCCGTGGGGCGGTAGTCGGCGCGGTACAGCGGATTGCGGTGGGGGTCGAACAATGAATCACGGCGGGCATGGAAGTGCATGTGCATTGCGCTGTTTCCTCGTATTTGACAGATCTATTATTGAAACCTGAGAAAGTCTAATTTGTCAGAACATTTCTGTCAATGTGTGTTTTTGCGCAATAATGTTGCGCGGGAAGGATTGGATAACCCTTGCGCTAGTAACTGAAAACACTAGATAAATAACCATCAGGAGTTAAAGCGTGAGCAAAGCCTTCACCACCGAAAATGCCGAGCAGGAAGAAGACGAGCTGGAGGAAGCCGATGTGCTGCCGCCCAGCACCAAGAATTACATGACTCCTGCCGGGTTTAAGGTTTTGCAGGACGAGCTGCATCACCTGTTGCGCGTCGAGAGGCCGAAGATGACGGAGATCGTCGGATGGGCCGCTGGTAACGGCGACCGCTCCGAAAACGGCGATTATATCTACGGCAAAAAACGCCTGCGCGAGATCGACCGCCGTCTGCGTTACCTGACAAAGCGTCTCGAAAACGCCGAGGTCGTTGACCCGAAAAAGCAGCAGGGGCTCGACCGCGTTTTCTTCGGCGCGACGGTGACGTATGTGAAGGAAGACGACACCGAACTGACGGTCAAGATTGTCGGTATTGATGAAGCGAACCCGTCTGAAGGAAAAATCAGCTGGCTGTCACCAGTCGCCCGCGCACTAATGAAGTTGCGCACCGGCGATAGCGTCGAGGTTAAGACCGTAGGCGGGAAAGAGATGCTGGAAGTGCTGGAGATCAAATATCCGATTTGACCTTATGTCAGGCTATACATACTGCCGTCTTTTTTGATGCGACCTTCGTTAAAATCATAAACTAAATGCGCCAGCGTTTCGCCAAGCGCGAAGAACATGTCATGCGCGCGGTCGATGGAGCGGTGGGAGAACAAACCGCGTGCGGCGTCGATGGCGGTCATGGGGCCGCCGGATTTCAGGACATCGCGGAGTTTTTCCAAGCGGCGTTCGTGATGCACAATCAACTCTCCGGCACGCTGGTGCAATCCGCGGAACGGCGCGCCGTGGGAGGGGAGAACCAATACATCATCGGGCACTGTATCTCGCAAGCGATTCAGTGTTTCTAGGTACGCGGCGACGGGATTGCGTGACTGGAAGCTGTCGGGGAACAGGCTGATATTCGGGCTGATATCGGGCAAGATCATGTCGCCCGCGATAAAGATTTTATCCGCTTCGCTATATAGGCTGGCATGCTGCGGGCTGTGGCCGTAACCGTCGATGATTTTCCAGTCGCGGTCGCCAAGGCGTACAACGTCGCCCGGTTTTACTTCGACATAAGTCGAAGGTATCGGCGACACGATTTTCTTGTAGCCGAAACGGCGGTTCATCAGGCTTTCGAGCGTTTCACCGTTTATGCCTGCCTCGATGTAATAGGCGCGA
This sequence comes from Alphaproteobacteria bacterium, assembly GCA_029266795.1. Taxonomy (GTDB): domain Bacteria; phylum Pseudomonadota; class Alphaproteobacteria; order Micavibrionales; family UBA2020; genus JAPWJZ01. The sequence continues at coordinate 2,122 of JAQSWE010000235.1, forward strand.
TAAAGGGTTTCCAGTTCGTGCGCCTTGTTTTCATCGGTCAGCCATTGCGCCATGCCGTATTCCGGCGCGGTCATTTGTAGCGGCATACTGGTGCGCACCGCCAGCCAGCCGCCCAGTCCCAGATGGTCGGGATGGAAATGGGTGATAAAAATTTTCTCGACGGATTTTTTCGCGAAAACATTCGAAAAAACTTCATCCCATGATTGAGTGGAAAGTTCGTTGTTGAAACCGGCATCGACGATGCTGAATCCATTCGCGCCTTCGATCAGCCACATATTCACATGGTTGAGGTCAAAGGGCAGGGGGAGTCGGTTCCACAACAACCCGTCAGCAATCAAACGCGGCCGTCCGGCTGCCGGTATAAAATCGTACAAGGGAGCATAGGCTGATTTGCGCAGCTGTTGCGTCACTGCGGCGCGGCCAGGGTGCTGTGATGGATTTTCCAGCCGTTCTTGATTTGCTTGCGCAATTCCGCACGCTTCGTTTCCCATTCAGGCGTCGGGATGAATGCGGCAGGGACTTTTTCCTGCGGGTGGTCTCCATAGGTCATATCCACCGCAAGCGTATTCGAACATACTTCAGTGTTAGGTTTGCGTGCGCCGGTCGCTGCCTCCATGTTCAGTGCGTTGTCCCATATCGCTTCCGTTTCCGCAGGAGACAGCAGCGCGTAGACGTAGTCGAGTGCTTTGCGGCGAGGTTCGATCGCCCACGGCAGTACGGACGCATCTGCCGCAGATTTGCAGCGCGCAAAATCGGCGGCGGTGATTGCTTCAAATATCAGCAGTGCCTGAAGCGCTTCCAGTGACATCGGCGCATAATTTGGTCCCGTTTTAGGCAGCGCTTTTGCCGTGCGGCGTGCGAGATCCGAATAAATGACGAAATAAAGGCCGTTGACCAGCGAGGGGTCCGTCGCGCCAATCGCTTTTTTCTTTGCCCAGTCGGTTGCCAGCGGCAGTTGCCGCGGATCGCGCGCAAGTTCGGCATTGATACGGTCGGAAATCGTGGTGATGCTGCGGTTATCTTTCGCGTACTGTTCCAGTTGCGCGTAATAAGAGCTGGTTTCACCGGCGAAAGGGTCTGCGGCCGACACTGAGATACCGGTCATTAATATCGCGGCTGCGAGGCCAACACACATAAACGTTTTCAATAACGCCCCCTTTATTTGATTGCCAGCGAATATTAACCATTTTTTTTCTTTTTTGCAGCCATATTAATTAGATAAGCTGGGAAATTCCGGCAGGAGAAGACTTTGACCTTTACGCTCGATAAACGCCTCGACGACAGTTCCCATTTCATCGAAGACTGGCTGCTATGCCGTGTCTCGCTGAAAAGCGACCGCACATGGCCATGGCTATACCTCGTGCCACGACGGGAAGGGATTCGGGAAATGCATGAATTGACTGCGGGCGACCAGACGCAGTTGATCCGCGAAATCGGCATGGCGCAGCAGGCGCTGCAAACCCTCTATGCTCCTGACAAGATCAATACAGCAGCGCTCGGCAATATGGTGCCGCAACTGCACATTCATATATTTGCGCGCTACAAAACAGATGCCGCCTGGCCGAAGCCCGTATGGGCTATACAGACGGACGAAATTCCTTATACTGAGCAAGATAAACTCGCAGAGATTCAAAAGCTTAAATCGTGTTTTGAACGGCTGCGCCAAGGAGATAAAAGTATATGTCATCCATGATGTTCTGCCAGGGCCTGTACGAATTGATGGATAGCTATGACGGCTTCATCATGGACCAGTGGGGGGTGCTCCATAACGGGTTGCAGACTTATGACGGTGTTGTTGATACGCTCAACCACCTGAAGCAGCGCAAGAAGCAGGTTGTCATTCTTTCCAACTCGTCCAAGCGCTCCGAAGACAATACCGAGCGCTTGAAGAAATTCGGCATCAAACCGACTCTCTATAAAGACGTCGTCTCAGCCGGTGAAGTCACTTGGCAAGGGCTGAAGAAACAGGAAGAAGCGCCCTTCAAGAACCTCGGTACCAAATGTTACCTCATCACGCGTGACAACGACCGTGCCTTGCTTG
>JAQSWE010000236.1 GCA_029266795.1 Alphaproteobacteria bacterium
CACTATCCGCCGCTCTACACCCCGAAAAACTTCTTCGCCAATCAGGAGAACATCTGGGGCCAGAATTTCGTGAGCAAGAACATTGTCTGCGTAAAAAGCCCTTTGTAATCAGCTGGTTAATATTTGACATAACATTTGACTTTTGCCTGTAGCCGCCGTAAATTATGGCGTTGTCCAGAACAGGTATCCGCATGTCCATGCCCGAGACATTTAACACCGACACGCCCGCAGGCCAGTTGCGCCTTGCCGTGCGTGCGGATGGCGTGGAACGGCTGGTTGAAATTCTCTCCCTGAAACCCGACCGCACGACAATGACCAAGGCGATGCAGGATGCCGTGGCATCCGGTCGCGCCGACATGGCGGAGTTGCTGCTGAAGGCTGGCGCGAACCCCAACTCGACACGTAATGCAAAAGGCAGCTTGCTACTGCAGGCTGTGGTTGGACGCGATGAAAAGATGGTGGCTGTGTTGCTGGCAGGTGGCGCCAACCCCAACAAGGGTGACGTAACGCAAGTAACGCCGCTTCGCGCCGCAATGTCCGCGCAATCGCTTACTTTGGTGAAGATGTTGCTAGGGGTAGGCGCTGATCCGTATGCCCTGAGCCTGACCCGTGATGGCAGGCATACCGATATGGACCGCGATTTCGCGCAAATGCAAACGCAGGAAATCGCCGGCGCGGTGGAAACCGCAACCGCACGTTTTGCCATCAACAGGGCGGCACTCGCCGGAGATTTCGATTATGCCGAAGCCTTGTTGAAGCGCGGCTTGCCGCCAGACAGCCATGACCATAACGGTTCGACCGCGCTCATCAACGCCGTGAAAGCGGGCAGCCCGAAAATGGTCAAGCTGCTGTTGTCCTTTAAAGCCAATCCCAATCTTGGCAGTTACGACCGCGCTGAATTTCCGCTCCACGAAGCATTGAAAAAACGCGATCTGCGCAGCGTCATCGCGCTGGCGCAGGCGGGCGCACGCAGCGATGTGCCTGATGCGTCCGGCAAGACAGCACTGCAGCTGGCCGAAGAAACAAAAAGTTATGACCTGCTGGAACCCGTGCGTAAGCAGAAGGCGCGGGAAGTGAATGAATATGTGGGCGGCATGTCACGCATCGGCCATAACGTCTCGGCGCCTGCGGTTGCCAGCTTCAAGCGGAGGCCGCCCGCGCCATGACATCGAACAGGACCTTATTCAACAAGATTGCCTCTATAGACATGCTGCACCTTGCTGCGGCTGAAAACGATATTGCCGCGATAGATCTTTTCATGGCGAGCGGGAACGCAAATATCGATGACCGCGAGAGGAACGGCGTGACGCCGCTGATGACCGCCGCCAAAAACGGCAATGTGGAATTTGCGCGGGCGCTGCTGGCGAAGGGAGCGGATGTTGATGCCAAAGACAACGCGGGGCTGACAGTCCTGCAGCATTTGTTTCCGCAGGAAAAAATCGCACAGAAATTAACGACGGAACCCGCCTTTATAGAGCTGTTGCTCGACAGTCATGCCGATGTTTCGGCAACTGCCGGGTTGCGTCCGGAAAATGTCGCCGTCGTTGCCGGTGCCGTGATCCGCAAGGGTATGACGGAAGTGCTGGAAGCCATGATCGACAAAGGGCTGGATGTCGACAGCAAGACCCATGAAGAAATGCCGCTACTTCTCGCGGCGGCCGATGCGGGCAGCAAGGATATGGTTGCTCTGCTGCTGGCGCGGGGCGCGAATGTGAACGCTACGCACCCCAACGGACGCACGCCACTGCGCGCGGCGATGGCTGGTGATAGGCTTGATCTTGTGACAATGCTGCTGGACGCGAATGCGGATACCGGCGCGATGATGCCGGGCAGCAATAAAGGGCTGAATATGTCCGATATCGGATTTTCAGTGATGTGCAGTTTTGAAATCGCCGTTGCCGTGGCGGAGGCTGCCCGCAAGTTCGAGGTCAACGAGGCCGCCATTCGCGGCGACGCGCCCACGATTGAACGGCTCCTGAAAGAAGGCGTCACCCCCAATGCCATCGACCGCACCGGCAATACGCCGCTGCTGCACGCCATCGAGGGCGAAAAGCTAGATGCCCTGAAAGCACTGCTGGCGGGCAAGGCGGATTACCATTTGCAGCCGCCGGGCAAAAAACTGCCACTGCATGCTGCCATCAAGAAAGGCACACGCGATGCGACACGCGCACTGCTGGATGCGGGCGCCAGCGCGATCATGAAGTCGGGCAACCTTGATGCGCTCGATATGGCGCAGCGGAGCAATAAAAAAGGCATTCTCACCCTTGTGGAGCCGTACTATGCCTATGAAAAAGGCGTGGCGGTGAAGAAGGCGATTGGCTTGACCAGCACCGTCACGGCCCCGCAGACCGCGCGGTTCCGCAAAGGCCCGACGCCATGACGCAGCCCATCAACATATCGCCACAGGCGGCGGCGACGTTCATGAAGAACTCGATCCGCAACGGCAACCTCGACGCGCTGCATACGCTGTTGTTTATCGACAAGGCCGACCCGAATGCTGAATCGAACGGCAGCCACATGCTGCACGAAGCGGCAAAGATTGAAAATGACCGCGCGATTTCGATGCTGCTGCAGGCGGGGGCGGATGTAAACATGGTGGACGCGCAAGGCCATTCGCCGCTGCGTGTCGCGATCAAATCGGGCAACGCCGTATCTGTTAAAAAATTGCTCGCGGCAGGAGCCGACCCCATGGCCCCCGGGCGGGAGGATGACGGCAGCATGCCGACGGACGAGGCGATTGCATACAGATACGGCAGTGACGTGGCCCATGCCGTTGCCATGGCGGTTGACCGTTACCGCATCAACCATTTCGTATTGCATGGCAAAACGGCCGAGCTTGAAACCTATTTGAAAAAAGGCGTCGAACCCGACACCTTCGACCGCTTTGGCGAAACCGCGCTGATGGAAGCGGTCGGGAAGGGGGCCGGCAGGGATGTGGAGTTATTGCTGAAACACAAGGCCGACCCGAACATCGCGAACAAATCCGGCCAGACCCCCATGCATATCGCCGCCGCCGGACGCGACGAAGCAATTGTAGAAAAGCTCTACAAGTCAGGCGCGAAGATGAACTGCAAGACCCCTAGCGGCCAAACCCCGCTCGATATCGCCGAACGCCACGGCAACCGCCAGGTCATCAATGCCATCCGCAAGCACCTGCTGCAGGAAGAACTGGCGCTGGCGACCGCCGCCACGCGGACGAGCAAGCCTGTGTCGGCCCCGAAAACAGCGAAATTCGGGCGCAAACCGTAATTTTGTAAACCCCGAATCTTGTTGCGGCTCTGCCCAATCCTATCTAAAACTCTCGTTATGTCGCTCCCGAAGGCCTTTGTTGAAGAACTGCGCGCCCGCGTCCAGCTGTCCGATATCGTCGGAAAGCGGACGAAGCTGACGCGCGCAGGGCGGGAGTTTAAGGGCTGCTGCCCTTTTCATAAGGAAAAGACGCCGTCCTTTACCGTGAATGACGCCAAGGGATTTTACCATTGCTTCGGCTGCGGCGCGCATGGGGATTCCATCGGCTTCCTGATGAACCACGACAACCTGCAATTCATGGAGGCGGTCGAGCAGCTTGCCTCTCTCGCGGGCATGCCTGTGCCGAAGCCGACGAAAGAGGAAGAGCAGAAGTTCAAGAAGCAGATGTCGCTGTATGATTTGATGGACAGCGCTTCGAAATTCTATGAAGCCCAGCTGCATGATCCGAAGAACAAGAAAATCCTGCAATATCTGGTACAACGCGGGCTTACCGTAGATACGATCAGAAGTTTCCGCCTCGGTTTCTCGACGGACGATGCCGGCTTAAAGCAACATCTTGAAAAAGCCGGTTACAAGATTGAAGAAATGATGGAAGCGGGGCTGTTTCGCGAGTCCGAACGCAAGAAGGGCGATATCTACCCGTTCTTCCGCGCGCGCGTCATGTTTCCGGTGCTGGATCTGCAGGGTAGGGTGGTTGCTTTCGGCGGTCGCGTCATGCCTGAAAGCCACGGCGGTCCGCCGGATAAATCCGCTCCCAAATACGTCAACTCGCCGGAGACGGCGATCTTCCACAAGGGCCGCAACCTCTACGGTCTCTCCCGCGCGCGTAAGGTGATTGGCGACGGCGAAACAGTGTTCGTGGTTGAGGGTTATATGGACGTCATTGCGCTGGTGCAGGCGGGCTTC
>JAQSWE010000237.1 GCA_029266795.1 Alphaproteobacteria bacterium
GCATGGACGGATACCACGCGCAGGCGTCTTTTTTCGGGAAGCGGCTGGTATAGAGCCAGTAGGGGCGGTAGCAGAGCAGGTTCCAGACGGGCTTGCCGAGCGAGGCGGTCAGGTGCGCAACCGATGAGTCCGTCATGATGACAAGATCAAGCTCGTTGATGACGGCGGCCGTATCGGCGAAATCATCCACCAGCGGCCCCATTTCCAGCACGAGACCTTGCCCGCCGGCCTGCGCCAATTGCGGCTCGCAGGGGCCTTTTTGCAGGCTGTAGAGTTGCACACCGGGAATATCGGCGAAGGGCAGGAAACGGTCGACCGACACCGCGCGCTTGTTGTTGCGGGCAAAGGTGATGCTACCGGACCAGACGATGCCGACCTTTAGCATGCCCTTGCCGTTTTTCAAGAGATGCGCAGGGCCGGGCAGAAGTGGCGCGGGCGTCAGTTTCGCCGGCGCGGGAATATTGGTGAAATCCGTCTTGAAGATGCCGGGCAGGCTCATCATCGGCACGTGGTAATCGACGTTCTCGCCGATTTCGCCGAATTCCATCACGCGGTCCGCGCCGACATTCGCAAACAGGCGGTGCAGCGCCTTGTTGCATTGCAGGATCACGCGGCCGCCACGCGCCTTGATGAGCGGAATGTAGCGTGCAGCGATGATGGTATCGCCAAAGCCTTGTTCTTCATGCAGCACGATCGTCTTGCCGGTCAGGTCTTCGCCTTTCCACAAGGGCACTGTATGGCCGCGATCCTTCAGCGTGCCCAGTTTCCAGCGGACCTCGAAGCTTTCCCAGCCGCGCGCGAAATCGGCCATGTCGAGATATGTCATGGCGCGTTCCCACTTGATCTGGTGGTCGTCGGGCTTCATGGCGACAGCGATATCGAAATGCTCGATCGCGCGCTCCGACTGGCCGGTTTCGCGCAGTGCGATGGCGAAGTTCGAGCGGATGAGGAAACTGTCGGGTGCCAAAGCCACGGCCTTTTCATGCGCCGCCACCGCCTCGTCATTGCGGTCGAGCGCCAGCAGCCCGTTGCCGTAGTTCGTGAGCGCCGAGGGGTTGTTCGGTTGCAGCTGCACCGCGCGGTGTGTGCAGGCAAGGGCGGCATCGTATTTCCCCTGCGCGCGTAGGAGCGTGCCGAGGTTCAGCCAGCTGGGCGCATCATCCGGCTTCACCAGCAGGATGCGGCGATAGCCGACTGCGGCCTCGTCCAGCCTGCCCTGTTCCTGCAGCTTCACGATATCCTTGAAGGGCATGATCTGGATGGGGGTTTTCTGCGGGGCTTGCGGTGCGGTGTCTGTTTTTGCCATGGGTGATGCTTTTGCCATTTTAATTGTCTCTTGGGTTGTCATGCGCCGAGGCCAAGTATTCCGCGAAAAACGGCGGAAATACAGGGAATTCTTGTCTTTTGTTATGTAATATATTCCCGAATTGCCCGTATTCCACAATCCTGCTACCGTCCTTTCATTCAATCATTTCGCCAAGGAAAAGCCATGAAAAACGGCGCTATCGTGTTTTTTGCCGCCCTGTGCCTTCTGCTTGGTTTCCAGCAGGCAGGTCACAGCCAGCCCGCGCCTGTGGTCGCCGGGCGCTATGCGATGTATATCAATGACAGGGACGGCCGCAACTACCTGCTCGACACCCAAACGGGCGACAGCTGGACGATGATCCAGATGTCGCGCAAGAACCGTTTTATAGGCGTGTGGAAACCGAATATCCGCACCAATAATTTCGACGAAGAAGACCGTATTTTCGGCAATAGCGCGAATTCGTTTGCGATTATCCAGCCGATACCCGGCAAGTAAGGATTTTAGGACATGAAAGCAGAAATGAAACAGCAGCCCGCAGCCCGCCAAGGCGACATCTACAACCCCGCAACCGGTCAGGTGATCGGGCAGGTGAAGTTCAATTCTGCATCCGATATCGATGCCCTTGTGCAAAAGGCGAAAGCCGCGCAAGCCGATTGGGCCGAACAAAGCCCAATGAAGCGCGCGCGCGTGATGTTCCGTTTCCTTGACCTGCTGAACAAGAATGCGAAAAAAATCGCGGAGATTATCTCGACAGAGCACGGCAAGGTACAGGTCGATGCCGAAGGCGAGGTGCAGCGCGGCATCGAAATCGTCGAATTCGCAACCGGCATCCCGAACCTGCTCAAGGGCGAGTATAGCGACAATGTCGGCACGGGTGTGGACAGCTATTCGCTGCGCCAGCCGCTCGGCGTCGTTGCAGGCATCACGCCGTTCAACTTCCCCGCCATGGTGCCGATGTGGATGTTCCCCATCGCGATTACCTGCGGCAATGCGTTCATTTTGAAACCGTCGGAGCGCGATCCTTCTGCTGCCGATTACATGGCGAAACTGTTGACGGAAGCGGGCCTGCCGGACGGCATCTTTATCGTCGCGCATGGCGACAAGGAAGCGGTCGACGCGATCCTGCACCATCCCGATATCGCGGCGGTCAGCTTTGTCGGCTCCACCCCCGTCGCCGAATACATCTATAAAACCGGCACGGCAAACGGCAAGCGCGTGCAATCGCTGGGCGGCGCGAAGAACCATATGATCGTGATGCCCGATGCCGATATCGACCAGGCGGCGGATGCGCTGATGGGGGCGGCCTATGGATCGGCGGGCGAGCGCTGCATGGCGATTTCGGTTGCAGTCGCGGTCGGTGATGAAGTGGCAGATAAACTCGTCTCCACGCTGACCCCGCGCATCGAGGCGCTGAAGGTCGGCCCCGGCACGGATTCAAAAAACGAAATGGGTCCGCTGATCACGAAACAGCACCTTGATAAAGTAAAAGGCTATGTCGATGCCGGCGTGGGTGAGGGGGCGAAGCTCGCCGTCGACGGTCGCGCGTTGAAAGTGAAAGGCCATGAAAACGGCTATTTCATGGGCGGATGCTTGTTCGACAAAGTGAAGCCCGAGATGTCGATTTATAAAGAAGAGATTTTCGGCCCCGTGCTCTGCCTCGTGCGCGCGAAAACCTACCGCGAAGCTGTCGACCTCATCAATGCGCATGAATACGGCAACGGCGTTGCGATCTTCACCAACCATGGCGGCGTCGCGCGCAATTTCATGCGCGACATCAAGGTCGGCATGGTCGGCATCAACGTGCCGATCCCCGTGCCGGTCGCCTTCAACAGCTTCGGCGGCTGGAAACGCTCGCTGTTCGGCGACACGCATATGCACGGACAGGAAGGCGTGAAATTCTATACCAAACTGAAAACCGTCACCGCCCGCTGGCCCGAAGGCCCCGCCAAAGGCGCGGATTTCCATTTTCCGCAGAATAAGTGACACGAAGTGTCATCCCGGCGAAAGCCGGGATCCACGGACCGCCGATTCATATATAAGAACTGTCTGAGGCTGTTTGTGACTGCAATGTGTAGTCCGTGGACACCGGCGTTCGCCGGTGTGACAAGCTTAGCTAAAAATTTAAGCCCCCTTCCCGGGCAAGGAAGGGGGCTTTTGTGTGACCAGAGGAACGCGTGGCTTAAGGGCTTAAGCGGCGTCCGGGTTCTGGTTGGGCAGGGTATCGAACAGGTTCTTCAATGTCTGGATATTCGCGGGTTTGGGCATGTGGCTGTCGAAACCGGCTTTATCTGCCAGCGCACGGTGCTGCGCGCCGTCCCAGCCGGTATGGGCGATAATGAGCGACGAGCGGGCCGAGATCTCGTTCTTCAGCTTCTCGCAGACTTCATAGCCGTTCATGCCTGGCAGACCGATATCCAGCAGCACGACGTGCGGGTGCATGCGGCGCGCCATATCGATGGCCATGGGGCCGGAATAGGCGATGGACGCCTTGTAGCCGAGCATTTCGACCATGGCGCTGAGAACGAATGCGGAATCCTTGTCGTCGTCCACGATCAGTACACGGGGCGGGGTTTCTTCGCGCGGTTCGGATGATTTCATGAGGAACGGCAGGTACTTTTGTACATCGCTCGTCGGCATGATGGCGATTTCCATTTGATCCATGATAATTTTCTCCCCTCTACAGAGAATAAGTGGACTGCCCGTGCCGGACGGACTTTTGTATCAATTTAAATAACGGCGATCTTGCCGATTAGTTCCGCAATATTATTTCGTTTTTGAAATAAAAACACCCCGGCTGTTGGGCACA
>JAQSWE010000238.1 GCA_029266795.1 Alphaproteobacteria bacterium
GCTTCAGCAGGAAGGTGCCGCCCACCTGCTTGCCGGCATTATCGGTCTGGATGAATTTGGCCTTGAGCGTCTTGATGCCGTTCAAATAGGCTTGCACGGCCGCAACCTCCGGTATTTCCTGTTGCGCCGAGGCGGAAACAGGGGCGAGGAGGAGGGCAAGCAGGATTGCTGCAATAAAACGCATAGGTCACCGTGATTGGTTCGAGTTATACCGTGGCTGACACGCAGCTTAGGGGTTGTACCCTGCGATCTGCATCATGAATTTGTCCAGCGTCGCATGCACTTTGTCGAGGCTTTTCGGCTTCTTGCCGCTGGAAGACAGGGACACCTGCACCGGGAAGTGGCGCAGCATCGTCGTGCCGACCGCGCCGCGCTGGACGTGTTTCTGGTATTCCGATTCAAATTCGGCGCTGTAGCCGATCGAAATGCCGGTGTCGGTACGGGTCGCCTTGTCGTCGAAGATATACTGGTCGGGCGCGCCCATCAGCAGTTTCGTCGCGTAATTGTCGCTGACTTTCATGCTCTGGCTGCCGCCCAGTTTCTTGTACTGGTTGCCGAGGCTTTTTTTCATGTCGTCGCGGAAAGTAGGTTCGCGCATGTCTAGATATTCGGGCAGCGCGATCGGTGCGCGGCCAAGCTTCGGCGCCAGCCAGCTGATCGTGCCTTGATAATTGAGCGAGGTGTCGGGCGGCTCCAGCCCGGGCATTGTCTGTGCGGCGAGGCGCGGGCCTTGCGTGAATTTTTCCAGCTCGTCGCAATCGGCGAACATGGCGACCAGCTGGCCGCCGTCCGACGAATGGCCTAGTTTGCGCATATGCTTGATCATCGCGCCTTCGAGGTATTGCGATTCATCGAGGAAGCACATGCCGAGCGGCGCTTCCAGCGTCACACGGTGCTGACCGAAAGGCATCACGACCGTGCGGCGCATTTCCCACATCGGGTTCGGCTCGCGCGCCTGCGCGGAGATGCCGGAGACCATCGCGGCGGCCAGCACGATGCCAAGGACCGTCGTTTTCGCGGTGAGAAATTTTTTCATGGAATGCTTCATTGTTTTATATCCCGTTATGTACCGTAATGGTCGCCGCCCAGTATCTCGCGCTTGCCGACATGGTTGGCGGCGGTGATAAGACCTTCTTTTTCCATGCGCTCGACGATGCGGGCGGCACGGTTGTAGCCGATCTGCAGATGGCGCTGGATGAAGCTGGTGGAAACCTTGCGCTCCCGGATGACAATCGCGACTGCCTGATCGTATAGGTCGTCGCCGCTGCCCTCGCCGGAGCCAGCTTCACCGAAGCCGCCTTCCTCCTCCTCGCCGTCCGTCACCCCATCAATGTAATTCGGAACGCCTTGGCTGCGCAAGAAGGACACGATTTTCTCGACCTCGTCGTCGGCCACAAACGGCCCATGGACTCTGGTAATACGGCCGCCCGCCGCCATATAGAGCATATCGCCCTGTCCGAGCAGCTGTTCGGCGCCGCCTTCCCCTAATATCGTCCGGCTGTCGATCTTGGACGTGACCTGGAAGCTGATCCGGGTCGGGAAGTTTGCCTTAATCACGCCGGTGATGACGTCGACTGAAGGGCGCTGGGTCGCCATGATCAGGTGGATGCCGGCGGCACGCGCCATCTGGGCGAGGCGCTGGATCGCGTTTTCGACTTCCTTGCCGGCGACCAGCATCAGGTCAGCGAATTCATCGACGATGATGACGATAAAGGGCAGGTCGTTCAGCGGTATCGGCTGCTCCTCATACACAGGCTTGCCGGTATCGGAATCGAAACCGGTCTGGATCTTGTGCATCAGCACTTCGCCGGTATTGCGGGCAGCGCGGATGCGTTCGTTAAAGCCGTCGATATTGCGCACGCCCAGTTTCGACATGGCGCGGTAACGGTCTTCCATCTCCCGCACGGCCCATTTCAGGGCAGTCACGGCCTTGTGCGCCTCGGTCACGACGGGCGTCAGCAGATGCGGGATATCGTCATAGACCGACAATTCCAGCATCTTGGGGTCTATCATGATGAAGCGGCACTGTTCCGGCGACAGGCGGTAGAGCAGCGACAGGATCATCGTGTTGACGGCAACGGATTTACCGGAGCCGGTGGTGCCGGCCACGAGCAGGTGCGGCATGCGCGTCAGGTCGGCGATGATGGGTTCGCCCGCGATGTTCTTGCCCAGCACCAGCGGCAGTTTTGCCGTGTGTTTTTCGGACTCGCGCGTCGCCAGCAATTCTTTCAGGAAGACCATTTCACGCTTCGCATTCGGCAATTCGATGCCGATCGCGTTCTTGCCGGGGACGACCGCGACACGCACGGCGACCGAGCTCATGGAACGCGCGATATCGTCGGAGAGGCCGATCACGCGGCTCGTCTTGGTGCCGGGCGCGGGCTCCATTTCGTACAGGGTCACGATGGGGCCGGGGCTGACTTTCAGGATGTCGCCCTGCACGCCGAAATCGGCCAGCGTGGTTTGCAGCATCTCGGCGTTTTTCTGCAGCGCGGGTTCGTCCAGTTTCGTGACCGACTGCGCGCGGTCGAGCAGCAGGTCCAGCGAGGGCAGCTGCCATTCATCGTCCGAGGTGCGCAGGTTGAGCTTTTTCTGCTTTTCTTCCTTCGCAGGTTTTGCGGGCTTGTCGCTGCGGATCGACAGAATGGGCTTGCGCTTGGCGGTCAGTGTTTCGTCGGGCGCAGCTGTTTCAGTTTCTTCATCGTCGCCACCCGCTTCTTCCTTGATGCGGATACGGCGCGGTTTTGCGGGCGCGTCGTTGGTATAGGTCGTATGCCATTTGCGGAAGGCAGTGAAGGCAGCGCCGGTGCGTTCCGCCACATTTGCCGTCACGTCGCGCGTGGTGCCAAGGCCCGCCATCCATTCGCCGAGGCCGATGCCAAGGGCAAGGATATAGGTCACCGCGCACATCACGCCCGCCGACAAGGCCACGAACAGGAATGCCATGGTGCCGAGCCAGCCCTGCAGGTTGTTGCCAACGGCGTTGTAAATCAGCGCGCCAGCGGAGCCGCCAAGGTATGAGCCCGCGCCGAACATGTCGAAGGATGGCAGGCGCGCAAAGGCAATCGCGCCGAGGAGGACGGAGAAAACCAGCATCGGCACGCGCGCGCTCAAGTTAGGCATCGGCTTGCGCTTCACGATGCGCCAGCCCCAGACCATGAAGGCCGCGCCAATCAGCAGTGCCGCAGCACCAAGGGTCTGCAGCAGCAGGTCGGCGGTGTAGGCGCCGCTTTTGCCAAGGAAGTTCTGCACCACCGTATTCGTGCCGGCTGTGTTGAGCGAGGGGTCTTTCGGATCATAGGTGAACAGTGCTGCGAACATGCAGAGGCCTGCGCCCGCAAAACCAACACCGCCCAGATCGGTCAGGCGGTGTGCGAGAAAACTTTGCATGCTGGCCGGCAGAAGCGGTGTTTTGCCGCCGCGTGACTTGACGGAAACCTTGCGCTGCGGCGCGCGCGAAAAAATACCCATAAACCCCCCGGTTTGGATGGAAGCAGCTAAACTCTAAAACCCGCCCCAAGTGTAGCAGAGGTGCGAGTCGTCGCGCTATATCTAGTCAGGAAAAATTAAGCTGAAGAAGTGTTACTTCTTCTTCTCTTCGCCAAGGTCTAGCACCCCGTTGGGGTCTTTCTCAACCAGATCAGCGACTTGATCGTAAACAGATGCGTTGTCGTTCATCTGTTCGCGCAGCGGCTCGTTCTGCGCGCCCACATTGCGGAAGAAAGTCGCGGCATCGCGCAAAAGTTTCGAGGCAAGCTGGGCGTAAGTGGCCATCTGGGCAATTCCTTGATAAGGACGAACAAGCACGCAAAAAATAGCATGGCTTCCGCGCCATGGCACGGAAAAACTGGGGCAGTTTTATGTCAATTTACTTGCGGCGGAAGGTATGGGCAGGATAGGTCCCCAGCATCCGGATATCGGCGGCATAGAAGCGCAGCTCGTCGATCGCATACTGGAACGACACATCTTCCGGATGCCCTTCGAATTCACAATAGAAGGTGGCGGAATGGAATTTGTTTCCCTCCAGATAGCTTTCCAGCTTCAGGATGTTGATGCCATTGGTGGCGAAACCGCCGAGCGCCTTGTAAAGCGCGATCCTCGATATTCTTTTGCAAGATTTTGAGGCCGTAGAGCTCGGCGGCGAGTGCCGATGCAATCGCGCCATGTGCCTTGTCGTTCATCTCCGCCACTTTCAGCGCGGATCCGGCGGTGTCTTCGAATACGACCGGTTTCAATCCCAGCTCCGCGATGATCTTGCGGCATTGGGGCAGGGCGTGGATGTGGGAATAGACAGTTTTGATGTCTGACACTTTCGCGCCCTCGACGCCCAGCAGGCAGTGATGCACCGGGATGAAATATTCGGCGACAATCGACAGCGGCGATTTCGGCAGCAGATGATGGATGTCGGCGACGCGGCCCGCGATGGAGTTATCAATCGGGATCATCGCGTATTTCGCGCGGCCTGTTTCGGCGGCCTTAAATGCCTCGGCGAAAGTGGGGCAGGGCAGCGGTTCCAGCTTGGGGAAGGCGGCAAGGCAGGCCATGTGCGAATAGGCCCCTGCGCGGCCCTGGAACGATATTTTGTCTGTCATGATTTTTTATTTCTTTGGTTAAGGCGCGGGATTGTCGAACCACCGCTTTTTCAGGCCATTCTGCCCCAGATTTTCGCCGCCCGCAATCTCGACGGTCATCATGCCATGCCGTGCGTCCTGCGCGCCATGCATGTTGTAATATCCGACGCGCGCACCCTTGCCGCTTTCCACCAGCGGCAGCGCGATCTTGGCGACAGCCTTCCAGAAATCGCGTTTTTCTTCTTGGCTCGCGTTCAGGATAAAATCGGGGAAGGATTTATAGTTCGGGTTCACAATGGCGACGTGTTCCTGCGCTTCCTTGGCATTGGCGGGGAGATGCAGCGATTTCATGCCATGGCCGATATCTGTGCCCAGCACATCCAGCTTGTTGTCGGCGAACAGCTGCGCGATGCCGTGCTTGGGATGCGGGTGGAAACTCCGCGCCGCACCGATAAATTCATGATCCTTGGTGAAGCCGTCCGTCAGCACATGGATGTGCACTTCCTGCACTTGCGAATTCGTGTCGTTGCCGCCCATATCGGCGGCCTTGGAAAAATTGGTCAGCCACTGGTGGTTGGCGGGATCGACGCGGGTCTTGTAAAGCTCGGCGAAGGCGTCGGAAATATCATCCCATGCCTTGTCATCCGCCTTCGATTTCAGGAAGTCGAGCCCGTCGGCATGGCGCAATCCGCTGACCGCGATGATAAAGCTGGCCTGTGCAATCGGCTTGCCCTCCGCCGCCTGCCCGTGCAGCACGGTGCGGGTGGTCGCGGTTTGCGCGAAGGCCTTGAGCGCGTTTGTTTGGTCAAACCAGTCGGACACGGATGGATTACCCCTTGGGACATTATAATTACATAACACCAAGGCTTGGTAAACGGAAATGCTCCGAAACGGCTTAGTGTTTTGTTTTTACTGGTTTTTTCTTCGGCTTGGACTTGGCCACCATCGCAGCAGCACAGGCGGCCTTGGTCCATTCCAGCAGGGTATCCTCGTCATCCAGCGCAAGGGCAGGGACTGCCCAATAGGATAACGTCACCGTCTTGTTTTTCGCTTCATACCGAAACGGCTCTGACGCGGCGGCCTCGTAATCGGGGCGGTTGCTGGCGGCAGTCTTATAATACAGCACATCCTCGATGATGATGCCGAACATCAGCCCGCCGCGAAACAACCCGAAGCCGCCGAACATCCGCTTGGCCGAGATGCCGGGCAGCGGGGCGAGCTGGTCGAGAATATAATCGCAATATTCGCGGGACATTATTTATTCAAAATCTCGCGCGCGATTTCGAGGTCTTCCGGCGTATCGACCCCGAGCGGCACGGTATCGACGACCGCGATATCGATGCGCATGCCAAGGCTGAGTGCGCGCAGCTGTTCCAGCCGCTCGCGCTTTTCAAGCGATGACGGCGGCGAAGCGACGAAGGCCTCTAGTGCGGCGCGTTTATACGTGTAGAGCCCGATATGGTGCAGCAGCGGCCCGTCGCCCGATGGCGCGGTCGTGCGCGAGAAATAAAGCGCGCGGCCCTGTTTTCCCCCCTTCGCGAAATCAATCTCCGCGATCGCCTTCACGACGTTCGGGTTGGTTTTTTCGGATTCTTTCGTGATGATGCAGCCCAAGGTGCCGATATCGGTTTCGGGATTTTGGAGCAGGTCAAAGGCGGTTTTAATGAGCCCGGCATCCAGCGTCGGCAGGTCGCCCTGCACGTTGATGATGGCGTCATGCTTCCCCTGCGGGTCGATGGTTTTGAGCGCGGCGAGGATGCGGTCGGAGCCGGAGGGCAGGGCAGGATCGGTCAGCACCGCTTCTCCGCCCGCCTTTTCAACGGCGGCTTTGATCTCGGCTTCGGCACAAGCGACTACGACGCGGCCCAGCTTCGACTCTTCCGCGCGGCGCAACACCTGCACGATCATCGGCAGGCCTTGAATATCCGCCAGCGGCTTGTTCGGCAGGCGCGTCGATGCCATGCGGGCCGGTATCATGATGATCGGCGACTGGGGCAGCGAGTGCGCTGCGGGGGATTTCTGCGGCTGGGCCATAACGGATGCTCCTTTTAAAGACGTGGCCAGAATATAGCGGGATGTGCGGAAGTTGTATTTTGAAAAGATAACGCCTTGCTGAAGCACCTAAAATCTAATAATTATGAAAATTATAAAAGACGCCAGCGGCTCCGGCACAGGACTTGTTGCCATGTCAGTTGGCGCCATCGGCGTCGTCTATGGCGATATCGGTACGAGCCCACTGTATGCCTTCCGCGAGGCGATGCATGCCGTCGGCGCGCATCCTGATACGGGGGTGGCATTGCCGGACGTGCTGGGCATCCTGTCGCTGTTCCTGTGGTCGATGTTCCTGATCGTTACATTGAAATATGTGACCGTGCTGCTCCGCATCGATAACCGGGGCGAAGGCGGCACGCTCGCGCTGATGGCGCTCCCCCGCAGCGTGATCTACCGCAATACCATCGGCTTCCTGTTCCTTGGCATGGCGGGGGCGGCGCTGTTCTATGGCGACAGCATCATCACACCCGCCATCTCCGTCCTGTCGGCCGTGGAAGGAATGAACGTCGTCGTTTCGGGCTTTCAGCCCTATGTCGTGCCAGTGACGCTGCTGATTATCCTCTGCCTGTTCTTTTTCCAGTACAAAGGCACCGCGCAGGTATCGAAACTGTTTGGCCCCATCATGCTGCTGTGGTTTGGCGTGCTGGGCGTCACGGGGGCGAGCCATATCATGGACGACCCGCGCGTGATCGCCGCGATCAATCCGTGGCATGCCGCCTATTTTGTCGCGACGCACGGTAAGGTCGCCTTTATCACCCTTGGTGCCATTTTCCTCTGCGTGACGGGGGCGGAGGCGATTTACGCCGATCTCGGCCATTTCGGCCGCAAGCCGATCCAGCTGGCATGGCTCTGGTATGTGTTCCCCTGCCTTGCGCTCAATTACCTCGGGCAGGGCGCGATGGTGCTCCATGACCCCTCCACGCTCGACAGCCCGTTCTTCAAGCTGGTCGGCGATACGTGGCAATTGCCGCTCGTCCTGCTTGCGGGATGTGCCACAGTGATCGCGAGCCAAGCCGTGATTACCGGCGCTTATTCCCTGACGCGTCAGGCGGTCAACCTTGGCCTGCTGCCGCGCATGAAGATCATGCACACCTCTGACAAGCATTCCGGCCAGATTTACATGCCGCAGGTGAACTATTTCCTGATGTGCGGCGCGATTATCCTTGTGCTGCTGTTCAAGTCATCCTCGAACCTCGCCGCCGTGTATGGCATTAGCGTGGCTGGCGCGCTGTGCGTCGATGCGATCATGGGATTCTTCGTCGTATGGCAGATTCGCGAATGGACATTCCTCAAGACGGTGGCGATCTTCGGCGTCTTCCTTGCGCTGGACCTGCTGTTCCTCGGCTCCAACCTGCTGAAGCTGTTTCAGGGCGGCTGGGTGCCCCTCACCATGGCGACAATTCTGATTGTCATCATGACCACATGGATTCAGGGCACGTTTATCCTGTCGTCGCGCGCGCGTAAGCGTGAAGTGAAAATCGAAAAATTCATCAGTGAATACAAGACGCGCTATCCCGATCTGCAGCGTGTCCATGGCTCGGCGTTCTTTTTTGCGGGCGATCCCAACCATACGCCCGCCGCGCTGCTGCAGAACATCCGCCACAACAAGGTGCTGCACCAGAACAACATCATCCTGTCGGTCAAGATCGAACCCTTCCCGCATGTGGCGCCCGAAGACCGCGCGCTGGTCACGCACCTGAACGAAGAATTCAGCGTCGTCGTCCTGCGCTTCGGCTTCAAGGATCATCCCGACGTGCAGGAAGAGCTCATCAAGATGAACCGCGCGCATGACAACGGGATCGATTTCGATTGGGAAGACACCTCCCTGTTCCTCTCCCGCCGCTCGATCAAGTCGCACCCGAAATACGGCATGACGGGATGGCAGGACATTATCTACATCTGGCTGTCGAAACATGCGGCGGAAC
>JAQSWE010000239.1 GCA_029266795.1 Alphaproteobacteria bacterium
CAAAAATGAACATCCATTGCAATGCACGATGGAGAAAGAGTAACAGGGGGATTACGATATGCTCTCACGCCAACTGGAACAGACGCTGCATCGCGCGCTTGCGCATGCAAATGCGCGCCATCACGAATTTGCGACGCTGGAGCATCTGCTGCTCGCGCTCACCGACGATCAGGACGCCGTGGCTGTCATGCGCGCCTGCGGCGTCGATCTTGACTTGCTGAAGCAGGAAGTGTCGCATTACATCGATACCGAGCTGCAGAACCTTGTCCACCCCGCCTCCGAAGAAGCAAAGCCGACCTCGAGCTTCCAGCGCGTGCTGCAACGCGCCGCCATTCACGTGCAATCTTCGGGCCGCGAGGAAGTGACGGGCGCCAACGTGCTGGTCGCGCTGTTCTCGGAGCGCGAGAGCAATGCTGTGTTCTTCCTGCAGGAACAGGAAATGACGCGCTTTGACGCCGTCAATTATATCTCCCACGGCATCGCGAAAGTGCCGGGGCAGGCGGAGGCGCGCACGGTGCATGGCGCAAATGACGACGCGCAGGAAGAAAACGTCATTAAAAAAGGCCGCGAGGCGCTCGACGCCTATTGCGTGAACCTGAACAACAAAGCGATCAATGGAAAAATCGATCCGCTGATCGGCCGTGAATCCGAAGTCGACCGCACGATCCAAGTCTTGTGCCGCCGTTCCAAAAATAATCCGCTTTATGTCGGCGATCCCGGCGTGGGCAAGACCGCGATTGCCGAAGGTCTTGCACGCCGCATCACAGAAAATGACGTGCCGGATGTGCTGAAGCATTGCACGATCTATTCGCTCGATATGGGGTCCTTGCTCGCCGGTACGCGCTATCGTGGCGATTTCGAGGAACGCATCAAGGCGGTTATTACCGAATTGCAGGCGATTGACGGCGCGATTTTGTTCATCGACGAAATCCATACCGTGATCGGCGCGGGCGCAACCTCGGGCGGCGCGATGGATGCATCGAACCTTTTGAAACCGTCGCTGTCCTCCGGCACGCTGCGCTGCATCGGTTCGACAACCTATAAAGAATACCGCAACCACTTCGAAAAAGACCGCGCGCTGGTGCGCCGCTTCCAGAAGATCGACGTGAACGAGCCGAATATCGAAGACGCGATCCGCATTCTCAAAGGCCTGAAGCCCTATTACGAAGAACACCATAAAGTCACCTATTCCGAAGAGGCCATCCGCGCGGCGGTCGAGCTGTCGGCGCGTTATATCGGCGACCGCAAATTGCCCGACAAGGCGATCGACGTGATCGACGAAGCGGGTGCTGCGCAGATGCTGCTGACGGAAGACAAGCGCAAGAAAATCATCGGCCTCAGCGATATCGAGGCGACGGTATCCAAAATCGCGCGCATCCCCCCGAAAACGATCAGCAAGGACGACAAGGAAGCGCTAGCCAATCTGGAGCGCGACCTGCGCACGCTGGTCTTCGGACAGGATCAGGCGATTGAGGCGCTGACCTCCGCTATTAAACTCAGCCGCGCCGGTTTGCGCGAACCGGAAAAGCCGATTGGGTCTTAGCACCCGCATTCGGTCGTGCTGCTCGACGAAATCGAAAAAGCGCATCCGGATTTGTTCAACATCCTGCTGCAGGTGATGGACTACGGCAAGATCACCGACAACAATGGCAAGACGGTCGATTGCCGCAACATAATCCTCATTATGACGACAAATGCCGGCGCGTCCGACATGGCGAAGGCGACCGTCGGTTTCGAGCGTACGTTAAGGGAGGGGGATGATGAAGAGGCGATCAACCGCACCTTCACGCCGGAATTCCGCAACCGTCTCGATGCGATTATCCCATTCAAAGCGCTTTCCCCCGCCACCATCGGCCGCGTCGTCGACAAGTTCATCATGCAGCTGGAGGCGCAGCTGGGCGACCGCGGCGTCACGATCGAGCTGACATCGGAAGCACGCCAGTGGCTCGGCAAGAAAGGCTACGACCCCGCGATGGGCGCGCGCCCGCTCGGCCGCGTTATTCAGGAACATGTCAAAAAACCGCTTGCCGAAGAATTGCTGTTCGGTCGACTGGTCAAGGGCGGCGCCGTCAAGATTGCGGTCAAGGCGGAAAAGCTCAGCTTTGAATACCCGCCGTCGAAACCGACGAAACCGACTGAACCCGAACTCGAACATGAGCGCGTGAAATAATGGACGGAACCAAGGGGCAGGTACTGGTTGTCGATCCCAGCGACATCATGCGCAAGCTGATTTGCGGCATCCTTCTCAAAAGCGGCTATGCCGTCAACGACGCGGCCAATGCTGATAAGGGCGTCGAGCTGCTGGGCAAGCGCCCCGACCTGGTCATTCTTGATATTGACGACGAAACGTCGGACGAAGTGTCCTTCCTGCGCAAAATGAAGCGCGATCATGCATCGACGCCGATTATTGCGCTCGCCGATGACAGCGTGCGCGAGGAAGTGCAGAAGAAGATCGAGATGAAGCTGATCTTCTTCCCCAAGCCCGTAAAACCCGATGCGCTGCTGGCGCAAGTCGAGGCGCTGCTGTCCGAGACAGAACAAAAGCGCCTTGCCGCCGAAGCGAACAAGAGCGGCGCGCAAATCGACATTGAACAGCAGCGCATGGGCTTTATGCGCCGCGCCATCGACCTCAGCCAGCAGAAGATGGAAGAAAACTGCGGCGGCCCGTTCGGCGCCGTCATCGTGCGGCAGGGCAAGATCATCGGCGAAGGCTGGAACTGCGTGACCTCCACCAACGATCCCACCGCGCATGCCGAAATGGTCGCCATCCGCAACGCAACCGCCGCGATCAAGGATTTCAAGCTTGAGGGCTGCGACATCTACACCAGCTGCGAGCCCTGCCCGATGTGCCTCTCAGCCATTTACTGGGCGCGCATCGACAAGATTTTCTACGCGAATATGCGCGAAGATGCGGAAAAAATCGGCTTTGACGACGCTTTCCTGTACCGCGAAGTCGCGCTGCCGGAAAACAAACGCTCGCTGCCCGTCTTCAGGCTTTTACGCGACGAGGCGAAAATAGTTTTCGACAACTGGATGACCAAGATGGATAAAACTGCATATTGATTTCTGACGATCTCGGGGGAGTTTTTTCATGAAATGCGAAATTATGGGCGACAGCGCGTTCCCGCTGCTGCGCGTCACGTTTTCGGAAGGCGAGCATATCAAGGCGGAATCGGGCGCGATGGTCGCCATGTCGACGAATATCAAGCTGACCGGCAAGGCCGATGGCGGCATCGGCAAGGCGATCGGCCGCATGTTTTCCGGCGAAAGTTTTTTCATGCAGCAGCTGGAATCGCAAGGCGGCGCTGGTTGGGCATTGCTGGCGGCCTCCACCCCCGGTGAAATCGCGACAATCGACTTGCGGCAGGGCGAACAGCTCTCGGTACAGAAAGGCGGCTACCTTGCCGCCACCAACGGCATTCAGGTGTCGACCAAGATGCAGGGGCTCTTTAAGGGCATGTTGTCGGGTCAGGGGTTCTTCATCGTGAAGATCGGCGGCGAAGGCACGGTATTCCTCTCCACCTATGGATCGATCTATCCGATGGTGCTGGGGCAGGGCGAGGTCGTGCATATCGACAATGGCCATTTAGTGGCCTGGGATTCCCACATGCCTTATGAAATCGTCAAGGGCGGTTCCGGCTGGATTTCGTCCATGACCTCGGGCGAAGGCCTCGGCTGCCGCTTTCAGGGCCCGGGCCGCGTCTGGATCCAGACGCGCAACCCGCAGCAACTGGTCGGCTGGCTCTATCCCATGTTCCCGCAGCGCAGCGGCTCCGGCTAGGCTTTACCATAGCGGCGCAGACGGCGTTTAAAGTTTGATACCGCGGCGGCGGCTGACTAGAATTGATCAGGTTTAAATAAAGGATACCCAGACATGCGTTATACGTTTCTTGCGCTCGCGGTTGTGATGTTTGCAGGTGTTGCGCAGGCGCAAGCCCCCGCGCAACAGGCCCCGCGCCCGCCCGCAACGGCCCCTGCCGCTTCGCTCGATGATGCGCCCGACATGGCGCCCTCCAGCGTCGCGCCCGTCGTCAACCGTTTGCCCGAACGCGTGATACGCCCGATGCGCGCTGTCGATCCGATGACGCTCCGCGCCGAAGGCGGCACGATCCGCCTGTGGGGTATCAAGCCCGCGCAGAGCGCAGAGACGCCGCTGGAACTGAAAGCACTCGACCTGATGGACGGTCTCATTCAGGAGCAACAGGTCAATTGCCGCGTCATGGGCGGCACGATGCTGGAAATGATCGCGCGCTGCTCGACGGCCACCAATCAGGACCTCGCGCTGGAACTGCTGAAGAACGGCTTCGTCGTTGTCGACCGCCGCCAGACCTACAACACCGTCTTCGCAACCGCGTACGAGAAAGAACAGGAATCCGCGCGCGTCGCCGGCAAGGGCGTCTGGGCGCTGGTGAAGGAAGATATGAACCAGACCGGCAGCAACGGTTTGCCGCGCTGGCTGGAACCCTATATGTCGTTCCTGCTACCGCTGGCGCTGATCTTCGGACCGTTCGGCGGGTTGCTGATCGTCGGGCTTGTGATGTGGTATTGGCTCCGCCGCATGGCATCGCTGCAGGAAAAAGAAGCCGAGCAGACGAGCCGCAAGGAAGCGATGCTGCAAAGCCGCGAGCGTCATGTGCTTGTCTCGACGCTGGAAGGCGAGTTGATGGAGAACAAAAACAAGATCGAGGCCTTCCTCGTCATTTACGGCGACATGCTGCGCGGCCTTCAGGATGCGAACGAAGTGCCGAAATACCAGCAGGGCGGCGATATCGTGCAAAAGCACCCGACCTTTGGCCGCGCCGTGTTCGAAGCGAATGTGGGCAAGCTCTCCCTGCTCGACATCAAGCTCGCCGGCCAGATTTCGAAGCTCTATTCCGCGATGCCGAAGGACCAAGAATATATCAACTTGGAACCTACGGTGCCGCTGGAGACTGCCGTGAAGCTGGTGCAGAAGGTGCTGAAGGAAGCAGAAGCATTGCTCGACCCGCTCAACAACGTCATCACGGGGCTTGCGACCGCGTCGCAGAAAAAAACCGCCGCTTCCGAATAGGAAACCTGAAACAAAAAAAGGCCCCGGAAATTCCGGGGCCTTTTTTTATTGTCGTCGCTATTACGCGCGAATTTTGCTGGTGACTGTCGCTTCGCTGGGAGCTTCCTGATTGGCGGTCATCGGCGATTGTGCTGGGCGCTCGCCCGCCGCGCGCTCGATATGCGCCATCAGGTCGACGAGGTCGACGAAATGATCTGCCTGGCGGCGCAGCTCATCGGCCACCATGGGGGGTGAGGTGCGGATCGTGGAGACGACCGTCGTGCGCACGCCCTTGCGCTGCACAGATTCCAGCAGGCGGCGGAAATCTCCATCGCCAGAGAACAGGACGATATGATCGACATGATCGGCCAGTTCCATCATGTCGATGGCAA
>JAQSWE010000240.1 GCA_029266795.1 Alphaproteobacteria bacterium
GACCGAGCGGATAAAATTTCCGTGGATATCCGGCGTCTGGGAGGGGCTTGATTCTGCGCCGGAGTCTTTCTGTAACTGCATATGATCGCTGCCTTTTTTATAGATATGTTACAAGCGTGTGACAGTTCCATAATACGCAGGTGACGTTAACAAACTCCTAAAATGGCGAGGTTGCATGGAACCTTTTTCAACTTGAGGCACATTATTTATTATGATAAAAATCGGGTAATATTATTATCACCCGTTATTGGCGGTCATATGCTTGAAAATTCAGCCCTTTTTAAAGACTTGGTGAAACTCTCGACGGCACGTGTACTCTGCCTCGGCGATGTGATGCTGGACCGCTTCATTTACGGCTCGATCGAGCGCATTTCCCCCGAAGCGCCGATTCCTGTGCTGCTGGTTGACCGTGAAAAACACATGCTGGGCGGTGCAGGCAACGTGGTGGCCAATATCGCGGCGCTGGGGGCCAAGGCGGTGCTGGTGGCGGTCGTCGGCAATGACGCCGCCGGTGCCGATGTCGGCAAGCAGCTGGCCGAACTCGGTGTGGATGCGCAGCTGGAGACATCGCCCGACCGTTTTACGACCGTGAAGAGCCGCTTCGTGTCCGCCGGCCAGCAGATGCTGCGCGTCGACCGCGAGAAAACCGTGGCGATCCCCGCTGATGTGGAAGACCGCGTCATCGCGCGCGCCGAAAAAATCATCCCGACCGTCGGGGCTGTTATTTTGTCCGACTACAAAAAAGGTCTGCTGACCGAACGCGTGGTCGCGCAGGTGATCGAGATCGCGCGCCGCCACAACGTGCCGGTCGTCGTCGATCCCAAAGGCGCGGATTTCTCGCGCTACAAGGGCGCATCCGTCATCACGCCGAACCGCAAGGAGCTGGAAACCGCAACCGCGATGAAAGCGGGCACGGATGAAGAAGTGCGCGCCGCAGCAATGAAAATCATCGTGGAATGCGGCGTTCCCGCCGTGCTGGCCACGCGCTCGCGCGACGGGATGTCACTGGTGACGGGCGATGAAAGCCCGCTGCACATCCCTGCCAATATGCGCGAAGTCTTCGACGTCTCGGGCGCGGGCGATACCGTGATCGCGACATTTGCATCCGCCATGGCGGCGAAAATTCCGATGCGCAATGCAGCGCTGCTGGCCAACATTGCGGCCGGCATCGTGGTCGGCAAGCCCGGCACCGCCACCGCGCGGCCCGAAGAGATCGAGACCGCCATATCCGGCGGCTATGCGATGGAAAAACAGGCCTATACGCGCAAGACGAAATTCGCCACGCGCGACGGCGCGGCCGAACAGGCCGACCGCTGGCGCACGCGCGGTTTTAAAGTCGGTTTCACCAACGGCTGCTTCGACCTTTTGCACCCCGGCCATGTCGCGACGCTGCGTCAGGCGAAGGCGGCTTGCGATTATCTGGTGGTTGCCATCAACAGCGACGCCTCCGTCAAACGCCTGAAGGGTCCGACGCGCCCCGTGCAGGACGAACAGTCGCGCGCTGCGATTTTGTCCGCGCTGGAAATGGTCGATATAGTCGTGGTGTATGACGAAGACACCCCCATCGAAACGCTGAAGGCCGTGAAGCCCGATGTGCTGGTCAAGGGCGGCCAGTACAAGCTTGAGGAAGTGGTCGGCTATGACCTGATCCAGAGCTGGGGCGGCAAAGTCGTGCGCGCCGACATGGAAGACGGCTTTTCAACCACCAATACCATTGCGAAAATGGCTGGCTAACAAGCTGCCCGCGCGTTAGGATTTCAGCTGTTCAACCTTTACAGCAGATTCTTCCGTGGCAAAAAATGTGTTCAGCATTGACCTGCCCCTGACGCCGGCCAGTTGCGTGGTCGCCGACAGCCCGCATAGCGGGAAGGATTATCCCGCCGATTTCGATTACGCCTGCGGTTTGCACGAATTGCGTCAGGCAGAAGACATGGCGGTCGACAGCCTTTACAGTTTCCTGCCGGCGCTCGGCGTGCCGCTGCTGCAGGCGCAGTTTCCCCGCAGTTATATCGACACCAACCGCGCCGAATTGCCTGTGCAGAAAGTGAATGGCGAATATGACGGCGGCGACAGCAGTCTTGTGCGCGGCGTCATCTCGCCCCGCCACACCACCAAGATTTACGACCGTAAATTATCCTTAAGCGAAGTCTTCAACCGCGTCGCCGATTACCACCGCCTCTATCACGAGAAACTGGCCGAGATGATCGACGGCGCCCATGCGCGTCACGGCAAATCGGTGCATATCAACCTCCACTCCATGCCCTCGACCATTAATCGCGGCACGGGCATCAACCCGTTTGATATCCTTATTGGCACCCGCGACGGCGAGGCCTGTGCGCCGCATATCGCGGAAAAGCTGCAGGCGCTGTTCGCGGCAAAGGGCTATGCAGTGGATGTCGACCATGCGGGGTATCGCGGCGCGGAAATTCTCCGCCGCCACGGCGATCCCGACAATGCGCGCCACAGTGTGCAAATCGAGGTCAACCGTGCATTGTATATGGATGAGAAGACGTTGGCGCTAAAGCCCGGCTTCACGAAGCTGCAATCGGATCTGCGCGATGTGATGGCGGATTTCACGGCATGGTGCGACGGGCCGGATGTGGCGGTGGCGGCAAGGCCGTCCAGCGGCATGTCGCCGCAAAGTCCCCGCGTTTAATCTTCCTCGTCGTCTTCCGCCGGTGCTTCTTCCTGCACCTTTTGCCCGCGTTTGTAGCGGTTGACGGCGGCTTCCAGCTCGTCCAGTTCCTCGCAGTTTGAATCGCCGCAGGTGAGGCGGATGACCTGCATCTGCTCGAGCGCGCGGGCGAGGTTGCCTGAATCAAGATAGCTCTGCGCGATATAGCGGTTCGCGCCGAGGTGCTTCGGGTTGATGGCAATGGCCTTGGCAAAATTCTCGCGGGCTTTTTTGCGGTCGCCGAGACGGTAATAGGCATAGCCGCGGTAGGTATAGGCATCCGCCGACATCGGGTGGCGCGACAGCACGGCGTTCAGCACGCTGAGGGCTTGTGAATATTTGCCGGTCGACAGGTAATATTCGGCGGTGATCAGGCCTGAATCCTCGCGGAACGGGACGAGGTTTTTCTTCGCCTTCATCTCCGGCTTGGCGAAGGTTTCAGGCGCGTAAGGGTTGGGATAGGGGTCGGCGGCGATGGCGCGCGGCGAAAATGCGAAAAGCCCCAGCAGCAGGGCAGCGGTCAAAAGCGGCAGGCGCATGGGTTTATACCGGTACAGTTTGCTCGATGCGAAAATCTTCAATGCCGTCGTACTGTGCTGGTTCGCTGTGGAGTTTGTCAACCCTCGCAAGGTCGGGGCCGTGGCGGCAGGCGCGCACCATGTCATCGACCTGCCTTGCATCGCCGTGCAGCAGCGCTTCCACACTGCCATCCGTGCGGTTGCGGACCCAGCCGTAAATGCCCCGGTCTAGGGCCTGACTTTGCAGCCATCGGCGGTAGCTCACGCCAGGTACTCATGACTTACCAAACCTTTTCCAGAAGAATTCGTTCCATTCACAATATTAAACGGGTTCTTCAAAGCTTAGTTATTGAACGGCCATCACAATGCAGGCGCCCTGCAGCAGCTTACAGGCCGAATTGGCCTCCGACTGCTGCAGTCCCGACAGTCGGGCGCGGTAAATCACACCCTTGTTGGTCTGCAGCGGCGCAATAATATATCGCGTCTTGCTGGTCAGCGCTGTCGGCAGTTTCTGGTGCGCGGATTTCAGTGCGGTCATGCCGGCATTCTGGTCGGCAAAAGCGCCGATCTGGATCGCCCAGCTGCCGCCAGCGGCGCTTGCCGTCGTGACGGGCGCTGCGGTCGCCGCAGGCTGGCGCAAGGGCGCGGGTTTCGATGCCAAAACCTGCTTCTGCGCGGGTGCCTGTGCGGCGGGAGATTTGCGCGGCAGCGGTGCGGTCAAATGCGCGGTCATCGGCGCAAGCGCAGCCCCCCCCAGCGAGTTGGGCGCGCCAGTCACAGCATTGCCAGGGCGCGCTTCGTGGAAAGCGTTGCGTGGCGCGGCACCTGCAGGCATTTCAGTCTGGGTTGCCGCCACCAGCTGCGCGGCGGTTTGTTCCTGCGCATCGCCTTCTTCCGTGCTCATACCCATGGGGCTGAAGCTGGGGGCGTCTAGATTGGTTTGCGTGCGCGCAGTGCGCGGCTGCATCCGTGTGGGTTCGTTCTTCGCGGTCGGCGTTGCGGGCTTGCGCTTGGGCATGCCGCCGCGCGCCGCTTCAAGGCGCTTGTCGATGGCGGCCAACACGCGCGGGTCTTTCATGCGTTCGAACCCAGCATCGAGCAGGTCGCGCATCGTGCTGTTGCGCGAGGCGGAGGTGCGCCCGCCGAAGACAACGCCGATCAGACGCTTGTTGCCTTGCACGGCGGAAGCCGCAAGGTTATAGCCTGAGGCATAGACGTAACCGGTCTTGAGGCCGTCCATGCCGGGATATGTCGCCATCAGCTTGTTGTGGTTGAGCGAGGTGAGGCCGTTATAGGTGAAGCTAGGCGTGCTGAAATAACGGTAATAGCGCGGGAAATCGCGCATCAGGGCCTGCGACAAAATCGCCATGTCGCGCGGGGTGGAATATTGTTCGGGGTCGTGCAGGCCGGAAGCATTGGCAAAGCGCGTGTTGCGCATGCCGAGCTGCTGCGCCTTGAACGTCATCAGCCGTGCGAAACGGGACTGCGATCCGCCGACCGCCTCGCCCAGCACTACTGCGGCATCGTTGGCGGAACGTGTGACGAGTGCAAGGATGCCGTCCTCCACCCGTATCGAATATCCGGCCTCGAGACCCAGTTTCGACGGCGGCTGGTATTGTGCGTTGGCGGAAACGGGGATGCGCTGGTATTTGGTCAGCGTGCCTTTTTCAATCGCCTCGAAGGTCAGGTAGAGCGTCATCATCTTGGTGAGGGAGGCGGGGAACAGTTTTTTGTCCGGGTTCTTTTCGCTCAAGACATAGCCCGATTGTGCGTCGATGACGATCGATCCGTAACGGTCGGGCTGCGGCTTCGACTTGCCCTTTGCAGTCCGTGTCTTTTTCTTGGCCTTGCTATGCTGGCCGTTATATTTGGTGATGCCGGCGTAAGACGGGCTTACGGGTGCGGACATAAAGATGCCGGCGGCCACGACCGCCATCAGCAGCTTTTGCAAAAATCCTAATTTGCGGCTGGTCACTTGGGCCTGCATCCGCATATTTTTCCCCGAAAAAACAACAAATATCCCCTTACTTTTATTATCGGTCTCGGGGGCGTATTTGTCTAGCGAGGTTTGTCGAAAAAACCCCTTAATCCGGAAGATACCCACAGGCAGGGATGTTTTTTAACTGACTGCGGGGCCTTTCGGACGCCACTCGCCGCGCGGCACGATCGCCTTCGGCGTGTTGTCCTCGGGGCGCTTCGGCTGGTCGTTGCCGTCGCCGGGCTGCAGCGTGTCGCGGCTCTCCTGCGGCGGCGGCGGGGTAAGGGGCGACGCCGCATCGTTGAAATCGGTAGGGAAGAACGACTGCGCCATGCGTATCGGGAATAGCGGAGAACTCTCCACGGTATCCGGCTGCGCCTGAAGGATGCTGTCAGGGCTGGTGTTCACTGCGGGCGGAAGCAGGACGTAACGATCCCCGGAAGGGCCGTTATCGCGGCCAAAGCGGAAACGCGCCAGCGGGTTGCCCAGCCGCTCGAAGCCGAAATCGAGCAGGCGCTGCATGTCGACGCCGCGCTCCGCAGGCGTGCGCGCGCCAAACACAATGCCGATCACGCGGTTTTCGCCGCGCTGCGCCGAGGCCGCAAGGTTCCAGCCGGAGGCATTGATGAAGCCCGTTTTGCCCATGTCGAGGCCTTCATAAACGCCCAAAAGCTTGTTGGTGTTGTTCCACGTATAGCCGTTAAAGCTGAAGCGCGGCACCGCGAAATAGTGTTGATATTCAGGGAAATCACGCAAAATCGCGCGCGCGAGCAGGGCCTGGTCCTCCACCGTCGTGCGCTGGCGCGGATCGGGCAGGCCGTTCGGGTTGGTGTAGCGTGTACCAGTCATGCCAAGGCGCTGCGCCTCGCGCGTCATGAGGGTCGCGAAATTGCTTTCAGATCCGCCCAGCGCCTCTGCCAGCACCACGGCGGCGTCGTTGGCGGAATGGGTCAGCATGCCCGTCAGCGCGTCTTCGACGCTGATGGACCGCGTGTTCTGGCGGTAGGTAATCGGGCCGCGGCGGGTGCTGCGCGTGGCCGAGACCATGCCCAGATTGGTGCGGGGCTGGGATGCGGCGTTGTAGGATACGTCGATCATCTGCTCCGGCGTCAGGCGGCCGTCTTTCAGCGCCTGGAACGCAAGATACGCCGTCATCATTTTCGCGGTAGAGGCGGGGTGCAGGGATTGTGTTGCATCGCGTTCATACAGCACACGGCCGGAATTCGCATCGACCACGATCGCGGCATAGCGGTCGGGGCGCGTATCGGCAGAGGGTTGCTGCGCGAGGGCGGGTGCGGTAGCGGCTGCCGCATTGAATGCCAGCGCCAGCGCTATATTGCGCAATAATTTGTTCTTTATCGGCTTGCCCGGTTTCATCCTGCAAACTCCGTCTTTGAAATATATGGCCGGGATATTTTATTACCCGGATTCGTTGTTGATTTATGGACTTTATGGGAATCATGGCGGGTCGTAAAGCGTTTTTTGCCGTTTTTTCGACAGGGATACCCTTAAAAGGGGGGATGTACTATATTCTAGGGGATGAAAACCGAGGATTCTGGCGTGAAACGGCTCAAAACCACCATGACAGCAGGAAATGACGACGACAGGGACACCGGCCGGCCGGGCCGCACCGATGTCGGCGTGCTGACGCGCACCCGCGCGAAGACCAAAAAACCCTCGATGTACCGGGTTCTTCTGTTAAATGACGATTTCACGCCCATGGACTTCGTCGTTCACGTTTTAGAAAAGTTTTTCAGCAAGAATAGGCAGGAAGCAACAGAAGTGATGCTTCAGGTCCATCGCCGTGGCGTTGGCGTCTGCGGGACCTATACTTATGAAGTGGCGGAAACCAAGGTGAACCTCGTCATGGACTACGCCCGCAAGAACGAACATCCATTGCAATGCACAATGGAGAAGGAATGACGGCGTAGCCGTCGCGGAGAAGGAATGACGGCATAGCCGTCGTGGAAAAGGAATAGGGGGATAAAATATGCTCTCCAGACAGCTCGAACAGACGCTGCACCGCGCGCTTGCCCATGCCAATGCGCGCCATCATGAATTTGCGACGCTGGAGCATCTGCTGCTCGCGCTGACCGACGATCAGGATGCCGTCGCCGTCATGCGCGCCTGCGGCGTCGATCTCGACCTTTTGAAGCAGGAAGTGTCACATTACATCGACACCGAATTGCAGAACCTCGTCCATCCCGCTTCCGAAGAAGCCAAGCCGACCTCCAGCTTCCAGCGCGTGCTGCAACGCGCCGCGATCCATGTGCAATCCTCGGGTCGCGAGGAGGTGACGGGCGCGAATGTGCT
>JAQSWE010000241.1 GCA_029266795.1 Alphaproteobacteria bacterium
TCCGCTTTTTCGACAAGGTTACGCACGGTACGACCGTTGCCGAACGAGTTTTTGGCACGTTTCGCTTCCGTCTCCAGCTTTTCCATGGCAACGTCGCGTGCTTCCTGCGACATCGTGTAGCCGCGTTCCTGCAGCATGAAGTCCATGATTTTGCCGAGTTGCGGCATCGTGTAGTCGTCGAAGTTGATATAGGTCATGAAGCGCGATTTCAGGCCTTCGTTCGCGTCGATGAATTTCTTCATCGGATCGGTGTAGCCGGCCACGATCACGATCAGGTCTTCGCGCATGTTTTCCATGGCTGCGACGAGGGTGTCGATGGCTTCACGACCGAAGTCTTTCGAATCCGAACCGGGGCCTGCTTCGCGCGACAGGGCATAAGCCTCGTCGATAAACAGGATGCCGCCCTTGGCTTTTTCGATCTGTTCTTTCGTCTTCAGCGCCGTCTGGCCGACGAAACCGGCAACCAGATCTTCGCGTTTCACTTCATGAACGACGGGCTTATCGATGAAGCCCAGCGCATGGTAAACCTTGGCGACTTCGCGGGCGAAAGTGGTTTTGCCCGTACCGGGGTTGCCGGTGAAGACCATGTGGCGGGAAATCGGCTTGGTCGCAAGGCCGAGGTCTTTCTTGGTCTGGTTGAAGCGGGCAACCGCGATGTTCTGCTTGATGTCGCGCTTGGCGGTATCGAGGCCGATCATATCGTCGATGTTGGAGAGCGCCTTTTTCAGCGTCTCTTCATCGTTCACGCCGCCGCCCTTGATGTCTTTCAATGCTTTCGGAATAGCCGCGATGCCGGCTTCCATCAGGTTCTCGGGCATTTCCTTGCGCGCGACGATGGGCAGCACGCCTTTGTCGCCGTCTTCCTTCTTCGGCCAGACGAGCGTGAAGAGCTGGCCGGTCTTGCCGTCAGCGGTCATTTCGACGCAATAGGTCGTCTGGTTGTAGGGGAGCGTTGGCGCCTTGTCGGGGTTGGCGGCGCCGACGAGCGGGCCGAACTTGTTGACCGGACGGCCGTCGAGCGATTCGATGGCGGTGTTGAGCGGCTGGACTGCTTTGCAGTTGCCTTCCGAATCCAGCTTGATGCCGAATGCGTAGCCGGTTTTCAGGTCGACGATAAGGTGTTTGGTGAATTCTGCAGCCATTGAGTAGTACCCCCTTGCAAAGCGGCCTGCGTAACTTTGTTACATAGCAAGCCGGAACAGCGTTTTATTGTTTCCCCTCGTACCGCAAGAAGCTAATTTAATTGATAGAACACCTGTTCGCTATTGCTTTTCGACTTCGCTTTGTCATAGCTTTGCTGTTTTTTTTCGCGCGCCCCCCTAGGATTCCGATTCTCGTTGGCCTATAGTCCGGCCTTGCGATTCTCCCCCTATTCCGTCTAGTTTTGGCGCATGAACATGCCTCCTTTCGACCTTGAGACACATGTTTTCGACGTTATGTCTTTAGCCGCGGGCGTGATCGCCGGTTTGCTGCTGGGATTTGCCGTATTCAGAAAAGGCACTTCGACGCTCGAAACCCACCTTGCAGCCAAGGCTGAGTCGCTGGAAATCCAGAACCGTGAATTGCTGCAAAAAGCGGCGAAGCTGGAGAACGAGCTGGAGAAAGAAGCCGAAGCGCTCCAGCAGCAATTGAAGCTGATCCAGACGACCAAGGAACAGATGAGCGCGGATTTCAAGGCGATGAGCCTTGAGGCGCTGAATGCCAGCCGCGAAAACTTCCTGTCGATCGCGCAGGAGCGTTTCGCGCAGCTGCAGACCGCGGCGCATACCAATATGAAGGAAACCGTCAACCCGCTCGCCCATACGCTCAAGATGATGGACGAAAAAGTGACGCTGCTGGAAAAAGAACGTCACGGCGCCTATGGCGAGCTGCGCGAGCACCTGAAGGCGATGAAGACCGATCAGGACAAGCTGCGCCTTGAAACCGGCAGCCTTGTGCAGGCGCTGCGCTCCCCCTCCACACGCGGACAATGGGGCGAAATGCAGCTGAAGCGCACGCTGGAAATGGCGGGACTGGTCGAAGGCATCCATTACGAAGAACAGGTCGCCGTCGAAAACCAGCGCCCTGATGTGGTGGTCAAACTGCCGGGCGGCAAGGTCATCATCATCGACGCAAAAGCGCCCATCGAGGCCTATCTGGATTCCATCAAGGACGGCGTGACCGAAGCAGACCGTATCACCGCGCTCGACCGCCATGCGCGCCATGTGCGCGAACATATCAAGCAGCTGGGCAGCAAGGCCTATTGGGAAAAGTTTGATACGCCGGAATTCGTCATCATGTTCCTGCCGGGCGAAAGCTATTACAGCGCGGCGCTGGAGCGCGACCCCGGCCTGTTGGAAGCGGGCGTCGACCAGAAGGTCATCCCCTCCTCCCCCACCACGCTGATCTCGCTTCTGAAGGCTGTGGCCTATGGCTGGCAGCAGGAAAAACTGGCCGCCAATGCGCGCGAGATTTCGCAGATGGGAGCAGAGCTCTATAAACGCCTCTGCACCTTCAGCAACCATCTTGATAAAGTCGGCAAGGGGCTGAACGGCGCGGTCGAAAACTATAACAAGGCGATGGGCTCCTACTCCTCCCGCGTCATTCCTGCCGCGCGCGACTTCCAGAAGCTGCAGCAGCTGACCGATGACGAGAAGCTGCCCGACATGATCCAGATCGAGGCGACGCCCGCATCATCGCCGGATCTGACCCTCATCGAGGGCGACAACGATAACCCGTTGAAAAAAGCGCAGAAAGACTGAGTTTCTTGACTCATACGCCGCCCTTATTTATCTAAGGTATAACGAAAGGGCGTTTTCCATGGCCACACTTCCGATTTACGTTGTCCCGCATCCCGTGCTGAAGCGCGTGGCCGACCCCGTCAGCAAGATCACCGATGACCACCGCAAGCTGGTCGAAAACATGCTGGATACCATGTATGCCGCACCCGGGATCGGCCTTGCCGCACCGCAGATCGGCGAGTCCTTGCGCATTCTTGTGCTCGATGTCGACCAGCCCCGCGCCGAGAACGAGGACGAAGAACTGCCCGTTGAAAAACGCCGCGGGAAGCCGCAGGTGTTCATCAATCCTGTCGTGCTCTGGTCGTCCGAAGAAATGAACGTCTATGACGAAGGCTGCCTTTCCATCCCGGGTCAATATGCCGAAGTCGAGCGCCCGAAAATCGTGCGCGTGAAAGCCATTGACCAGCATGGCAAGGAATTTGAAGCGGAGGCCGATGGATTGTTCGCCACCTGTCTGCAGCATGAAATCGACCACCTGAACGGCATCCTGTTCACCGACCACCTGTCATCGCTGAAACGCGACATGGTGATGCGCAAGCTGAAAAAATTCACCAAGGAAAATCTGGAAGAGCTCCAGAAGACGCATGTGCTCTAACTTAAATCCGTCCGAGGTATAATGACTTTTTTAGACGGAATGGCAGCAACCCTCGGTGGATGGCTTGGCGCTGCGGTATTATCTGGTGCTATTAGCGGTGTGTACTTTGTGTTTTTTCCCATGAGCGTGGATGGCATAGTCGATCCGCTAATCTCTGGCATGTATTTTCTGCCGATCGCTATTATAGCTCCAGTTGTAAACATGGTAATGATTGTACCAGTTTTGGGCATAATCATGTGCTCAATGCTGCGGGTCACTTCTCCGTATAAATTAGATTTTCAGACGTCAACTGCTGCAAATAGATTATATGTAACACTATCCGTCGGAGCTGTTACCTGCATCGGCGTAAAGCTGCTCTCAATCTATTGGCAACCACCGTTTCCAGGGCCGCTTATGGTCTTCCAAGCATTTGTTGCTGGGGTATTAGGCACATGCATATTGCAGTACAATTTAAGACAGGACCTCAAATGTCTTAATAGACACCCAATGAAAAAAACCGATGTCCAATAAACTCCGCCTCGCCTTCATGGGTACGCCCGATTTCGCTGTCGCAGCGCTGAACGCCTTATATGATGCGGGGCACGAGATTGTGGCAGTGTATTCGCAGCCGCCGCGTCCGGCGGGACGCGGGCAGAAACTGCAACTTTCGGCCGTGCAGAAACGCGCGGAAGAATTGGGCCTAACGGTACGCCATCCGA
>JAQSWE010000242.1 GCA_029266795.1 Alphaproteobacteria bacterium
CCCACTGGGTGCCTTTACGTGCCTTATGGCGGCCGTACTTTTTACGTTCCACAACGCGGCTGTCGCGCGTCAGGAAGCCTGCCTTTTTGAGGGGCAGGTGCAGGCCGGGCTCGAAATGCACCAGCGCGCGGCTGATGCCGTGACGCACCGCGCCAGCCTGGCCGGTCAGACCGCCGCCGGAGACGATGCAGGTCACATCGAACTGGCCGATGCGGCTGGAGACTTCGAAAGGCTGGTTGATGACGAGGCGCTGCGTGCCGCGTGCGAAGTAGACGGCGATGTCGCGCTCGTTCACGGTGATTTTGCCTGAACCGCGCTGGACCCAAACGCGTGCGACGGCGTCTTTACGGCGGCCGGTGCCATAGGCACGGCCTTTTTTATCCAGGGTCTGGACGCGTTCCTGCGGAGCGATCTGGCCCACGGGAGCACCGGCTTGTTCTGCGACGGCTTCTTTGAGGTCGGAGAGGGTTTTTTTCGTTGCCATGGTATCAATTACCTTTTGTTTTTCGGGTTCATCGCCGCGATGTCAACGACGCTGGGCTGTTGTGCTTCATGCGGGTGAGCAGCGCCTTTGTAAACGCGCAGGCAGGTCAGCTGCTGGCGTGCAAGGGGGCTGTCTTTCGGCATCATGCGGCGGACGGCGTTGGTGATCACGCGGCCGGGATATTTGCCGTCGAGGATCTGGCCTTTGGACAGGCCTTTGATACCGCCGGGGTAACCGGTGTGCCAATAGAAAATGTCGAACTTGGCTTTTTTGCCGGTCAGTTTGACTTTTTCAGCGTTGATGATGATGACGTTGTCGCCGCAATCGATGTTCGCGGTGAACATCGGCTTGTGCTTGCCGCGCAGGCGGAGCGCGACGAGGCTGGCAAGACGACCGAGGACGAGGCCCTCAGCGTCGATCAGAAGCCATTTCTTCTCGATCTCTGCCGGTTTTGCTACGTAGGTTTTCATTGTTGTTCTTCCAACTTGGTTTTTCAAAATAGTGGAAGATATATGGGCTATGGCTGCGCCACGGTCAAGAAAAAAGTGAAAATCAAACAAAATCAATGTTGTAATTTGGGGTATAATTATACCAAAACACTAACTTGCTGAATTTATACCCGAATTCGGCGCGAGAATCACGGCTTCGTTTCGGCCATGATCCAGTCGAGATAAGCTTGGTTGGCATCCTGCAAGGGCAGCGACACAATGCACGGCGTCGCGAATTTGTGCAATTCCTTCACGCGCGCCTCGACCGCCTGAAACAGCGTGGCACGTGTCTTGAAAATGACGATCGTCTCCACGGCCTCCTCGATCTTGCCCTTCCAGTGATAGACCGATTTCATGCCCGGAATAATATTCGCGCAAGCCGCAAGCCGGTCAATCACCACCGCATCCGCAATCGCCTTCGCCTCGATCTCCGTCGGCACGGTCACATATATAAAGATGGCGCTCATATTCTGAACCTTTTTACGGTGAACCAAATGGCAAACAGCTGTTGCGAGCGATTGTTCCTTACAATCCCTGCAAACGGTAGTCCTTGGGCCAAGTTACCGTCCAGCCAAGCTTGAGGTCTTTTTTCTCCTGCGGCGCCATGTCGAATTTCCAAATCAACTGGCCCTTGATATTCGCAGCATCTGCGACATAGCCGGGCGTCGTGAAATCCTTATGCACATCGATTGCCACCTTTTCGTTCTTGGACGAAGGGATGATATCCTTCACAACCAGTTTCATGGGCGAGGTATGCAAGTTCTGGATTTCCGTCACATACTGGCGCTCGATCAGGTTGTCCTTACTGATCATGCCTTCTTCCTTGTTTTCATCCTGCAACATGCGGTGCTTGATTTTAACCAGATCGTCGATACCAAAATACAGGCCGTATTCCTCGTTCGGCTGCACCAGTGTAATCGGCGTGCTGCCGATATAGGAGCCGTCGCGGAAAAGATTGACCGGACCCGGCAGCAGCGGCGCATCTCCTTTAAGCTTGATCTGCGCAATCAGGCTCGCTTCGGTTGTTAACTGCGGCTTGACCTGCACCTCCATCGCGGCATCTGCCTCGAAATTTCCGATCAGCAGTCTGGTTTCAGAATCATCTGATAAAACACGTGCTGCGCCAGGAATTTTATATTCGGTAACATATCCTCCATTATCCGCCGTTGCCGGCGTAAATCTTGCTTCAAAGCTGAGAGTCGCCTGCGGGCGGATGGGCGTGACCATGGGCACAGGCGCGTATTCCGTTTCCGGAGCCACCGACGATTCCAACGAAAGACGGCGCGCCTCGGCCTTTTGCCGCCACTGTGCCAGAGGATCGCCACTGGGTGGAATTGTTTCAACAGTGCCGGGCGGCGGTGCCGGAACGGCGTTCACCCATTGCGGGGATAATTCGCGCGTGTCCGAGCCCATGGCAGGCCGCGCTGTGGAAAGCGTCAACGCGACACCCTCCCAGTCTTCGCCCGTCATCTGCCGCACCGTACCGTATTGGGTGAGATGAAGGGATTCATCGGCCCCGGCATTCAGTCGGGCATCGTAAACGGGAACCCATGTCGCGCGCGAGACCTGATACGTGAGTTCGATCGTCAGCTTTGTCGCATTTTCGGCATGCAGCGGGACGATTGCGGCATAAAGGTCGCGTTGCCCGGGTCTGATTTGCAGGACATCATTGCGCAGGCCCATTATTTCCCGCTCAA
The DNA here is from genome assembly GCA_029266795.1 of Alphaproteobacteria bacterium. GTDB lineage: Bacteria > Pseudomonadota > Alphaproteobacteria > Micavibrionales > UBA2020 > JAPWJZ01. Next base: position 2,670 of record JAQSWE010000242.1, read on the forward strand.
GGTCGCGCTCCTTGATATCCAGCGCCACGGATGCCTTCAGCGCGTCCTGAAATCCGGCCTGCAGTTCGTTGGCCGCCGCAGCCCACTGCGCGGGCTTCAACTCGTTGCGCTTGAAGTCTTCGTTGGCCGTTGTGGCGGCCTGCTGGCCGAGATTCATCAGAAATATTTTCTTGACCTCAAGCCCCAGTCTTTCCGCCTCGATCATGCGTTTCTGGTCGGTCAGGGGGCGGAACTTGTCGTAGATGGCGAATTCCTCCACCGTCGGCAGGCGCGCCAGTTTGAATTTCTTATTCATGACAGCGCCGAACGTCACTTGGGCATCAGCCTTCCCTTGTGCGCGAAGTGTCTCAAATATCAGGCTGCTAGGCAGGTTTTTGAATACGACAGTGTTGTCGCCCTTTGGCACATCGACGACAGCCGTGCGCGTCACTTTCGCCATGGTGTTATAAACCGTAACAGCCGTGATCTTGCTGTCCGCTTCCAGCATTCCGTCGAAATCATGTGAAAGCCTTTCGGCACGCTGTTTTGCACCTTCCATGTCGGTCACGATCTTGCGGATGATCGAAAACTTTGCCTGTTCCTGCTCTTGTTCCATCATGGCTTGAAGTTCTTCGGGCGTTTGCGGTGTTGCGCCATAGCCACTTTTGGCGATAGGACGCCCCATCGTTATCGCCGTATTGAACTTATTACGGAACGCCTCGAAATCGTCGTTTCGATTTTCCTGCGCCTGCACCGCCGTATGCGATAACAGGAGGACGGTGGAGAAGATGGTGGCAAGAAACAGCTGGCGCATGAAAACCCCTAGGTCATAAAACACACCCGCCAAGTATATTGGCGGCGGGGTTAAGGAATTGTTATCTCATGTTTTATGTAACGCGGGCGCGGCGCAGGGTCAGGAAAAAGGCGGCGAACAGCACGACAGGGCCGATATTGATGGGCACGGGGGAGCGGGAGATGAGGGTGAGGAAGGGCAGCAATATCACCAGCAGCCAGGTGAATTTCTCGTAAGGCAGGAAGCCCCCCTTCTGTGCTGCTTGCGCGATCCAGATCGTGCCGAAGACCAGCACGGCCATGTCGTAATCCCAGCTATAGGGCGATGACAGAAAAATACCGAGCAGTAGCACGGTATATTTTACACCATCCGCAGCACGGCTGCGCCATGCGATGACAACACCGGCGACGGCTGTCAGCGCCGCGAGAATTTGTGCGCCGTAGGCGACAAGGGAGTCAACGCCCAGCAAGCGCAGCGCGCAATACACGCTCGGCATCCGTGGCCACAGCGTATCGCCGCGCGCGAGCAGGTCGCCCTGCTCTGCCATCTGGCGGTAAAAACCGGGCCATATCTCGATGCCGAAGGCAAGCGTGCTGGCCGCAACCAGCGCGACAACGGTAAC
>JAQSWE010000243.1 GCA_029266795.1 Alphaproteobacteria bacterium
CATGGAACATCGCACGGTCGGCGATGGCGTTCGACAAATCGGGACTCATGCCGCAATTGACGGCGTGGATGTATTCGATGCCCTCGATCAAACCTTCATCATTGAAGCCCACGTTGTAGGCGACATTCAGGTCATGCCGTTTTCCCGTCATGATCATGTCATCGTCGCGGTCAAGGCGGAATTTGACCGGGCGATGCGTTTTCCATGCGAGCGCGGAAGCGACGCAGGCGATCAGCGAGGCCTGGCTTTCCTTGCCGCCAAAGCCGCCGCCCATGCGCCGCACTTCCACCGTTACGGCGTGGTCATGCAAGTTCAACATTTTCGCGATCAGGTGCTGCACTTCCGACGGATGCTGCGTCGATGACCAGCAATGAAATTCGCCGTTTTCGAGCGGCGTCGCCATGGCGATCTGACCCTCAAGGTAGAAATGGTCCTGCCCACCGATATCGAGGGAGCCGGAAATTTTATTCTTCGCCGCCGCAATCGCAGACGCCGCATCGCCCTGTCCCATTTCATAGGGGTCGCCGACGAATTTCTGCGCCGCTATCGCATCATGCACGTTCAGGATCGCGGGCAGCGGTTCATAGTCCACCACCGCAAGCTTCACCGCATGCCGCGCAATTTCGATGCTTTCTGCCGCCACGCCCAGCACGCATTGGCCGTAATACAAAACGACGCCATCGGCGAAAATCGGGTCGCCGGGGAAGACGGGTGCGGCGTCGTTCACGCCGGGGATATCCTTCGCCGTCATCACGGCATGGACGCCCGGGATGTAGCATTTCGAAATATCTATTTTTTTGATTTTCGCATGGGCATGCGGGCTTTTCAGCACATAGGCATGCAGGCAGCCATAGGGCTCCAGCACATCATCGGTATAGGTCGCCTCGCCGGAGACATGCAGAGGCGCAGAGTCATGCGCCTTTGACGCGCCCATGCCCCCGTCGATTTTCTTGCCGTCATTCTGCATAGCGGTAAAGTCGCGTTTTCACCGACGGGTCGGTGGTTTCGATATAGAACCGCTTCAAAAGATTGCGCGCGGTAGTGCGGCGGTATTCCGCGGATGCGCGTGCGTCGGTCATCGGCTGGTAATCGTCATCGAGCGCAGCCATCGCCTTTTCGACTGCTTCCTCGTTCCAGACGCGGCCGACCAGTGCGCGTTCGGCCTTGTGCGCGCGGTGCGGCGTGCCGGCCATGCCGCCGAAGGCGATGCGGGCTGCCACGATTTCATCATCTTCGATCGTCAGCGCGAAAGCGCCGCAGACGGCGGAGATATCCTGATCGAAACGCTTTGAGAGTTTATACACCCGGAACAGCACGTTATCGGGGCGTTTCGGGATCACCAGTTTCTCGACGAATTCCCCGGGCTTCCGGTCCTGTTTTTTGTACGCAATGAAGAAATCCTCGAGCTCGACCATGCGCGCGCCGGATTTTGACCGCAACACGACTTTCGCGCCGAGTGCAATAAGCGGCGGCGGGCCATCGCCGATGGGCGACCCGTTGGCGATATTGCCGCCGACCGTGCCAGCATTGCGGATATGCAGCGACGAAAACCGCTTTAGCAAATCTTCCATGCTCGGGTCAAACGCCGCCAGCGCATCGAAGGCTTCGGTATAGGTCGCCGCCGCGCCGATTTCCAGCAGCACGCGCGTATCGCGGATCTTATGCAGTTCTTCGACATTGCCGGTATAGACAATCACCGGCAATTCCATGTGGAATTTCGTGACCCACAACCCCACATCCGTTCCGCCGCCCAAAATAGTCGCATCGGGATAAACGGAGAGCACCATCGCGAGGTCTTCGACGCTGGCGGGCGAAAAATATTTGCCGCCCGGCACGTCATAGGTCATGAGCCGGTTATGCTGGATGCTCGCGAGTTCCTTCGGATGCGATGGCAGCGCACGGTCGGTCGTTTCATTCGCCATGCGGGCGGCATCGACGATGGGGCGATACCCCGTGCAGCGGCAGAGGTTGCCGGCAATCGCGTCCTGAATGTCGTCGTCGCTCGCATTTTTCTTGTTGTTGACCATGGTTGATAGCGCCATCACGAAACCGGGCGTGCAGAACCCGCATTGCGAGCCATGGCATTTGACCATCGCCAGCTGCACGGGAGTTGGCGCGCCGGTCGCCGCTTTCAAATGCTCCACCGTCACCACTTCGCGCCCGTCGAGCGTGGGCAGGAACAGGATGCAGGCATTCATGCTCTGGAATTCGACCTTGCCCTTGACCAGCTTGCCGACGGCGACGGTGCAGGCACCGCAATCGCCCTCCGCGCAGCCTTCCTTCGTCCCAGTCAGGCGCGCCTGCTCGCGCAGGTATTGCAGCAGCGTTGTGGTCGGCGGCAGCCCTGCCACCTCGACCAGTTTTCCGTTCAGGATAAATCGGATGCTGTCTGCCATGATCTTTTTCTAAAAACGAAATAATTCCAAGACGATACCGTTTTTCTAGGCACGAGTCATCCAAAATGTTAGCATGTGCGCGGGCGATAAGCCGTTTGTTTTGAAAGGAATTTCAGCCATGGACACATTCATCGAAGGCCTGCCGAAAGTGGAGCTGCACCTGCATATCGAAGGCAGCCTTGAACCCGAACTGATGTTCGCCCTCGCCCAGCGCAACAAGATCGACATCCCTTTCAAGTCGGTCGACGAAGTGCGCAAGGCTTATGACTTTTCCAACCTGCAGGATTTTCTGGATATCTACTATCAGGGCATGAATGTGCTGCAGACGGAACAGGATTTTTATGACCTGACCTGGGCATACCTCGATCGCGTGGCGAAGCAGAACGTCATGCATGTCGAAATCTTCTTCGACCCGCAAGGCCACACCGAGCGCGGCGTCGCATTTGAAACGGTGCTGGATGGCATCACGCGGGCGCTCGATGATGGACGCAAAAAACTGGGCGTGTCGTCCTTCCTCATCATGTGCTTCCTGCGCCATTTGAGCGAAGACGCGGCGTTTGAAACCCTGAAAAGCGCGATTCCTTATAAACACCGCATCCTCGGCGTCGGTCTCGACAGCTCGGAAAAGGGCCATCCGCCGTCAAAATTCAAGAACGTGTTCGCAGAAGCGAAAAAAGAAGGCTTCCTGATCATGGCACATGCGGGCGAAGAAGGCCCGCCGGAATATGTCTGGGAAGCGCTCGACATGCTGAAGGTCGACCGCATCGACCACGGCAACCGCTCGCTGGAAGACGAAAAACTGGTCGCGCGGCTGGTGAAGGACGGCACGGCACTGACTGTTTGCCCCCTGTCGAACCTGAAGCTCTGCGTGGTCAAGGATATGAAGGACCACCCGCTGAAAAAGATGCTGAACCTCGGCCTGAAAGCGACGATCAATTCCGACGACCCTGCCTATTTCGGCGGCTATATGAACGAGAATTTCAAGGCGGTGACGGACGGGCTGAACCTCGATAAATCCGACCTGCTGACGATTTCGCGCAACAGCATCCATGCGAGCTTCCTCGATAAAGCGGCCAAGGATGTCCTGCTGGGTAAACTGGATACCTATATGAAGAAAGCCGCTTAAGCCGCGGGCTTGAAGATGCGCGGCGACGGCACGGCCGCCGCTTTCGGCGCAACCGCATCGCTGACCGGCGTGTGATAAATCACGATATCGCGCACGGATACGGCGGTTTCACCCGATGAATCGAGACGTTTCAGCGGGCCGGTTTCAAGGTCACGCAACGCGCTGTCCAGAATGGTGACGCTGCCGTTTTCCGGTTTCTTGTTCAGCACCATCACCACATCGGCGAGTTTTTTGCCGGTATCGGCGTCGGTGTATTCAACGGCCAGTTTTATCAGCCGGCCGTCCTGCATGGCGGTATGTTCCTTGACGCGCGCAATTGCGTTATCAAGTCCCAGGCTTTCTTTCAAATCATTGATGCCCTTGATGCGCGCGGCGATGTTGAGCGGGTGTGCGGGGTCGTCGGCGCGGACGGCGAGATCGGCCCAGTCCTGCGTCGTCACCTGATCCTTGAACACGCCGTTCTGTTTTTCCTTGTTGTATTCATAGCCCATCTGCATATAGACGGCATTCGCGATAAAGGCGGAGGCGGCAT
>JAQSWE010000244.1 GCA_029266795.1 Alphaproteobacteria bacterium
ATTTTGACGAAAATACGGCAGTGCAGGCTCTCGCGTCAAGTGTCATGATGGCGCGGGAATTGCAGGTGTTTTCAGCGCTTTTCGTCGACCGGGCGGCGGCGTTGCGTATAACCGCAATGAATACGAACAAATTGTGCAGCAAGGCCTGAAAGCCTCCCCCATCAAGCAAATCCTGATCGAGGAATCCATCCTCGGCTGGAAAGAGTATGAAATGGAGGTCGTCCGCGACAAGGCGGACAACTGCATCATCATCTGCTCCATCGAAAACATCGACCCGATGGGCATCCATACCGGCGACAGCATCACCGTCGCGCCTGCCCTGACGCTCACCGACAAAGAATATCAAGTGATGCGCAATGCATCCATCGCCGTGCTGCGCGGTATCGGCATCGAAACGGGCGGTTCGAACGTGCAGTTTGCCGTGAACCCGAAAGACGGCCGGCTGATCGTCATCGAAATGAACCCCCGCGTCAGCCGCTCCTCCGCGCTGGCATCAAAGGCGACCGGCTTCCCCATCGCGAAAGTCGCGGCGAAACTGGCGGTCGGCTTTACGCTCGATGAATTGCAGAACGACATCACCGGCTCCACCCCCGTATCCTTCGAGCCGACAATCGATTACGTCGTCACCAAGATCCCGCGCTTCAACTTCGAAAAATTCCGCGGCACCGAAGCCTTCCTGACCACCGCCATGAAATCGGTCGGAGAAGTGATGGCCATGGGCCGCACGTTCGAAGAGTCGCTGCAAAAGGCGCTCTGCTCACTCGAAACCGGCCTGACCGGTTTGCAGGAAATGGCGCTGGTGCCCGCCGGCGTCGATTACAGCGAACAGCATATCGTGGCTGCCCTGTCGCAGCCGCGCCCCGACCGCGTGATGATCATCGCGCAGGCTTTCCGCCACGGCTTCACGGTCGAGGAAATCTACAAGCATTGCAAATACGACCCGTGGTATCTGGAGCGCATTCAGGGCCTTGTCGCGCATGAGGAACATTTGCGCGCGAACGGCCTGCCGAAAAACTTCACCGAATGGATGGAAACCAAGCAGCTCGGCTTTTCTGACGCCCGCATCGGCGAACTGACCGGCAAGAAAACCGAAGACGTGACCAAGCTGCGCCACAAGGCGAATGCGCGCCCCGTTTACAAGCGCGTCGATACCTGCTCCGCCGAATTCCCATCGAACACGTCCTATATGTATTCGACCTATGAATCGACCGGCTTCGCCCCCGGCGCCTGCGAGTCCCATGCGACGGACCGCAAGAAAGTCATCATCATCGGCTCCGGCCCCAACCGCATCGGTCAGGGCATCGAATTCGATTATTGCTGCGTCCATGCCTCCTTCGCGCTGAAGGAAAAGGGCATCGAGAGCATCATGATCAACTGCAACCCCGAAACCGTCTCGACCGATTACGACACGTCCGACCGTCTCTATTTCGAGCCCATCACTGCCGAAAAGGTGCTGGACATCATCCATGTCGAACAGCAAAAAGGCGAGTTGCTGGGCGTGATCGTGCAGCTGGGCGGCCAGACGCCGCTGAAGCTGTGCGCGCAGCTGGAAAACGCAGGCGTCAAAATCCTCGGCACCAGCCCCGATGCAATTGACTTGGCCGAAGACCGCGAGCGTTTCTCGAAACTCATCACCAAGATCAAGCTGAAGCAGCCCGCCAACGGCCTCGCGCGCTCTGCCGAAGAAGCGGAAAAAGTCGCGCAGGATGTCGGCTTCCCCGTCGTCATCCGTCCCTCCTATGTTTTGGGCGGTCGCGGCATGGAAATCGTGCATGACATGGACGGCCTCCGCCGTTATATCACCGCCGCCGTTCAGGTATCGGGGGACGATCCCGTGCTGATCGACAAATACCTGCAAAACTGTATCGAGGTCGATGTGGATGCGCTCTGCGACGGCAAGGACGTCTTCATTGCAGGCGTGATGGAACATATCGAGGAAGCCGGCATCCATTCCGGCGACAGCACCTGTTCCCTGCCCCCCTATTCGCTGCGGCAGGAAATCGTCATCGACCTGATGGATCAGGCGATCACGCTGGCGAAGGCGTTGAAGGTTGTCGGCCTCATGAACGTGCAGTTCGCGATCAAGCAAAGCCGCGACCCCGCTAACCTCGACCACTACGAAATCTACGTGCTGGAGGTCAACCCGCGCGCGTCCCGCACGATGCCGTTCGTTGCGAAGGCGACCGGCGTGCCGGTCATCAAGGCCGCAACGCGCCTCATGGTTGGCGAAAAAATCGCCGCGCTGAAATCCGAAGGCATCATCCATCACCGCAAATACGACCACGTCGCGGTCAAGGTGCCGGTGTTCCCCTTCGCCCGCTTCCCGAAAGTGGATGCGGTGCTGGGGCCTGAAATGAAATCGACCGGCGAAGTCATGGGTATCGACCGCGACTTCCGCCGCGCCTTTGCCAAGGGGCGCATCGGCGCGGGCTCCAAACTGCCCGTCTCCGGCACGGTCTTCATCTCCGTGCGGGATTCTGACAAGAACGTGATCATCCCCTTGGCTGCCCGTCTGGGCGATATGGGCTTCAAGATCATCGCGACCGGCGGCACCGCCCGCCATCTGGTCGAGGCCGGCATCCGCGCCAAGAAGGTCAATAAAGTCCATGAAGGTCAACCACATATCTTCGACGCGATGATCAACGGCGAAGTGGCCTTGATGCTGAACACGACCGATGGCCCGCAGGCCGTGGTCGATGACTTTAACTTGCGCAGGGCGGCGTTACAGAATAAAATCCCCTACTACACGACCATCCCGGGGGCGAAGGCGGCAGTTGATGCCATTTTCTCGCTGCGCCAGTCGGGGCCGTTCGATGTGAAGTCGCTGCAGGAATATCTGAAGGCGGCTTAATTAAAACCATCACGAAAGATGCCGATGCACCGCAGGGCGCATAACGGCATCTTTATTTGTGTTTAAACCAAGGAACGACAGAGATGCAAAAAGTCCCCATGACCGCCGCCGGCTTCCAGCGCCTGGAGGATGAAATCCGCCAGCTGAAATCGGTCGAGCGCCCCGCCATCATCGAGCAGATCGCCGAAGCGCGCTCGCATGGCGACCTGTCGGAAAACGCCGAATACCACGCCGCCCGCGAAAAGCAGAGCTTCATCGAAGGCCGCCTCCTCGACCTCGAGGATAAAATCTCGCGCGCCGACGTCATCGACACGTCCAAAATGTCCGGCACCGTCGTCAAATTCGGCGCCTTCGTGAAGGTCGTCGACGAAGAAACCGACCACGAACAAAGCTTCCAGATCGTCGGCGAATACGAAGCCGACATCGAAAAAGGCATGCTGGCCCTCACCGCCCCGCTCCCCCGCGCCCTGATTGGCAAGACCCAAGGCGACAGCGTTGAAGTCACGACGCCGAAGGGGCGTAAGGCTTACGAGTTGCTGGAAGTGAAGTATAAGTAATGGCGGCGGATGATATCGTTCCGCTAACCATGCCCTCTGTTGAGGGGATGGGGCTATCCGTCGACCTGCAAAAAGGCAACTTCTTCGTGACGGGCAAATACTCGAGCCCGTAAATCACGTGTACGAGTTGCAGGGATCATCGGGAGACGTAGAAACGATCCGCATCTCTCTCGGTTGGTCAGGCCACACTCCCGTCGTATTTATAAACGGTGAAAAACATCACCTATTGCCGCAATTTAGTTTCGGACAGAATGTTGCTGTAGCATTACCTTCTATTCTGCTACTGAAAATTTGGATTTTCGAAGGTAGCAGTCTTGGCATGTTTTTATCCATCCTGCTTTCCGTCGCTTCGACATCACTGAACATTAAAATTTTTAGATCTGAACACTCGACCGCCTCCCAATATATTTTGTCGATATTGGTGACGCTTGGATGCTTGGCCATCTATTTCTTCGGTAATTATATCTTACATATTTTTTAAGAGTTTTTCTTTTAGTTTTTAAATTGCACTAACTTCCGCTAGGATTTCATCACGGTTTTTAATTTTAAGGAGTTTCACATGTCTTACGTCGATGGTTTCGTCCTGCTCGTGCCCACCAAGAAATTGAAGGAATACGCCAAGCTTGCCAAGAAGGAGCATGGGGCGCTTGAATATTACGAAACGACTGGAGACGACATGAAGACGAAAATGGGCATTCCCTTCCCCAAGCTCGCGGGCGCGAAGAAGACCGACACCGTCGTGTTCTCGTGGATCGTCTATAAATCCAAGGCACACCGCAACGCCGTGAACAAGAAAGTCATGAGCGACAAGCGCCTGATGGAAGATATGGACATGGACAACATGCCCTTTGACTGCAACAGGATGTCGTACGGCGGATTCAAGACGCTGGTGAAGGCGTAAGTTTTTTCGCGCACAAAAAAAGCCGCCGTAGCGATACGGCGGCTTTTTTGTATCTCGCGTCGATTACTGCGCGGGCGCTTTCGGCGCTGCGGGGGCAGCGGCTGCGGGGGCAGCGACGAGCGGCTCCACAACGACAGCGGGCTTTTCAGCCGTCGCAGCGTTGTCGAATTTCTTCGTCAGGCCTTCGATCACGATGGGCTGTTCGCCTTTAGCGACCAGTTCCTTGTTGGTCTCGTCGATGAATTCACCGACTGCCTTCACGACAGGAGCCGCTTTGGTCGCGAAATATGCGCCGC
>JAQSWE010000245.1 GCA_029266795.1 Alphaproteobacteria bacterium
AACGTCTATAACTGCCGGGAGGCCGACTAAATGAAAATCCTGTTCCTCGGCGATATCGTCGGTCGTAATGCGCGCGATGCGGCCATCGCGCAACTGCCGGAACTGCGCAAGAAGTACAAGCTCGACGTTATTATCGTGAATGTCGAGAACGCGGCGCACGGCTTCGGCGTAACGGCGCAGATTTGTGATGATTTCTACAAGGCTGGTGCGGACTGCCTCACGACCGGCAACCATGTATGGGACCAACGTGAAATCCTCGCGTATATCGACCGCGACCCGAAACTCCTGCGCCCGCTGAACTATCCGGAAGGTACGCCCGGAAAGGGTTTTTATGTGCTGACCACGCCTCGCGGCGAAAAGGTCCTTGTCTGCAATATGATGGCGCGCCTTTATATGGATGCGCTCGACGATCCTTTCGCGGCTGCGAACAAGCTGTGCAACGCGCATCGGCTCGGCAAGGATGTGCAGGCGATCTTCATCGACTTTCACGGCGAAGCATCGTCGGAGAAAATGGCGATGGGCAATTACCTCGACGGTCGCGCATCGTTTGTCGTCGGCACGCACACCCATGTGCCATCGGGCGATGCGCGTATTTTACCGAAGGGCACGGGCTATATGACCGATGCCGGCATGTGCGGCGCCTATGACAGCGTGATAGGCATGGATACCCAGCTGGCCGTGAACCGCTTTGTGCGGAAAACACCGGGGGAGAAGCTGTTCCCTGCCGACGGGCCTGTGACGCTCTGCGGCGTGATCGCGACAATTGATTCAAAAACAGGCTTGTGCACCAAGGTTGAACCGCTCAGAATTGGCGGCAGCCTGCAACAGGCATTGCCGGAGGTGGCGTGATGATGGATTTTCTTGAAAGTCTGCAATGGAAAAAAGCGCTCTCTATCGCCGTCGTCTGCGGCACGATGCTGGCAGGCTTCTTGAGCACGCAAAGCATGTCTAAAGAAGAAGTCGCGGCCGCGTATGACGGCAAGCTGCCGGTCGAGCAGGTGACGATTGCTTCAAAGGGCGGCGGGGTCCACGGCTTCGCGCTCGAAGTCGTCTCGAAGCCGGTCGATATCCAGATGGGACTCATGTTCCGCAAATCGATGGGCAAAGACCAGGGCATGCTGTTTCAAATGGGCGCGCCGCAGGCGACAGCTTTCTGGATGAAAAATACCTATATCCCGCTCGATATGCTGTTCGTGGCCGAAGACGGCACGATCATCAATATCCACAAAAACGCCGAGCCGCATTCCACGACATCCATCCCCTCCGGCGGGCCCGTCACGGCCGTGATCGAGTTGAATGGCGGACGCACCAGCGAGCTCAATATCAATATTGGCGACCGCGTGTTGCACCCTTATTTCAAACAAACTGTTAAAAAATAAGGGTTTTTCGGCATTTCAAGGCCTGGTTGCCTATGCCAGAGCATTGATTTCCACAAAAATAACCGATATAACGGGGGCGGAACAACCGGCGGAGTGTAGCGCAGTCCGGTAGCGCGCCTGTTTTGGGAGCAGGATGTCGGGGGTTCGAATCCCTCCACTCCGACCACTTTTTCTGAAGACGGAAGGCCAAAATGAAAGCCCGCATTTTCAAGCCCGCAAAGAACGCCATGCAATCCGGACGCGGCAATTCCGGCCAGTGGCTGCTGGAATACGAACTTGAAACCGCGCGCCGCCCTGAGCCCCTGATGGGCTGGACCGCATCGGGCGACACGCTGAATTCCGTTCGCATGAAGTTCGACAGCAAAGAGGCCGCTATAGCCTTCGCCGAGAACAAAGGCCTCGACTTCGTGGTCAACGACGAACATCTGCGCAAGACCACCCCGCGCACATATCTCGACAACTTCAAATACCGTCCGTTCGAGGAAGAGAAGTAAGCTTCTGCCCTTTAAGTCCCTGATTCCAAAGGGGCAGGTGGAATCCGCTTAATGGTTTCCCTATTCCTGTGCTAAAATATCCAAATGCAAGAGGGGCTGATGCGACATATCACGATCCAGATCGAACACCTGCCTGAAAACGTCTATCTCGCGACGAGCGAAGACCTGCCCGGATTCAACGTCGAGTCCGAAGACCGCGAAGAAATTTTCAAGCTCTCGCAAACCCTTGCCATCGACTTTTTGAAACTGGACGGCGAGGTCGCCGCCGGTGAAGAGATCACGATCGACTTCGAGGTGAAGGAATGAGCACAGGCGTTCCCCGCGACTACAGCAAGGTTGTGAAGGCGGCGAAAGAGCTTGGCTATCAATACAGTCATTCCACCGGTGGCCATGATTTCTTCGTGCATGACAGCCCCGATAAATCGCTGGGGCAGGCCAAAAAACTGACCATCCCCACCGAAATCAAGGGCACCGGCACTCTGCGCAGCATCCTGAAGGACATGGGCTATTTCGAGGCGAACGGCCTCGACCATGCCGGCCAGCCGCGATCACAAAAGCGCGATGTGGAGGCGGAGCTTGCCGCAGCCGAGCGCAAGAACGAGACCAAGTTCCTGACCGACACCCGCGAATGGAAAAAAGACATGAAGCGCCATTATCGCGGCGTCGTTCCCGAACATCCGGGCGAGGCACCGCAACGCGCGCCTGTCGTCGCAAACGCTCCCAAACGCTAAAATTCGCGATTTCATCTGCGGTCTGGCGGGCGCGATAATTGCGCCTATATCTTTTCTATGGCGAAGAAGAAAATTCTCTACACAATCGGTTATGAGGGCGTCACTGTCGACGCATTGATGCGCCGCCTGGCTAGCGCGGGCGTCAAAACCCTGATCGACGTGCGCGCCGTGCCACTGTCTCGCAAACCCGGTTTTTCCAAGAACCGTCTTGCCGCGCACCTCGCCGAATACGGCATCGTGTATGCCGGGCTGAAAGGCCTTGGCACCCCCGCCGCTGGGCGAGATGCCGCACGCAAAGGTCGCATTGCCGAGATGCGCCGTATTTTCGAGGGACACATGGACACCGAATTGGCGCAGGCTGATCTCGAGAAAGCAATGCAGATTGCAGGGGAGGCGCCAGCCTGCCTTCTGTGCTTCGAGCATCAGGCAAACTGCTGCCACCGGCTGATAGTCGCCGAAATCATGGCCGAAAAATCAGGCATGGACATCCGCAATCTCGATCCCGTGAACGAAGCCTGACGATTTTACGCTCATTGATGGGTCGGCGGGGGCATGTTATATGTTCAACTAGGCCTGTGAATTCTTGCGCGAATTTTCAGTAACCCATTGATTTTATTATGTGCCCGTAGCTCAGCTGGATAGAGCAGGTGCCTTCTAAGCATCAGGTCGGGGGTTCGAATCCCTCCGGGCACGCCAATTTTCCTGCAAATACATTAACTCATACCGTGCCCCAATGAGGCGTTGGCGCGTCTAATCTGGCGGCGCGTCATCAAACAAGATGCGGTTCGCGGCGCCTTCTGGGTCTTCGAATTGTCCGTCCTTCAGCGCCCACATAAAGCCCCATAGCCAAAGCCCGCCCAAGATAAGCGCAAGGGGTATGAGAATAAGCAGAATATCCATCTTTCCCCCTATTTCAGCCTGCAGAAACGCAGCGCATTAAAGGTGACCGCCAATGAAGAACACGACATAGCAACGGCTGCGACAAGCGGTGTGACGTAACCCGCCGCCGCCAGAGGCACCGCAAGAAGATTGTAAAGTATTGCCATGGCAAAATTCTCGCGCACGAGCTTCTGGCAAAGTAGTGAGGCCCGATATGCCGTATGCACTGCGGCCAGTGACGCGCCCTGAAACACGATGTCCGCCGCATTTTGCGCAACCTGCATGGCAGTCGAGGGCGACATCGAGCAGTTTGCGCGCAGCAGGGAAGGCGCATCGTTGATGCCATCGCCTACCATCAGCACGTTGCGGCCCTCCTGCGTCAATTGCGCGATAAACGCCATTTTCTGCTTCGGGTCAATGCCCGCATAGAATTCGGGAATGCCGATCATATGTGCGATCTCTGCTACCGCCTGCATCCGGTCGCCGGAAAGCAGCAATACCCGCAAGCCGTCTTTTTGGAAGGAAATCACTGTCGTCGCGGCATCCG
>JAQSWE010000246.1 GCA_029266795.1 Alphaproteobacteria bacterium
CGGAGGAATTCTCGCCATAGACATGCACCATGCGGTTATAGATGAACTGCAGCGACTTCAAATCGCGCGGCTCCACCGTCGCCGGGTCGCCTTCGAGGCGTTTGATCGCCGTTTGCGCGCGCATCATGAAATCGGCGCGTTCGTCTTCGCCCAGTTGCTGGCTGATGCGGTTATACATGGTGCGCAACGGCGATACGGTTTCAGTCTTCATGTCGGTCATGCGGCACCTGCCTTGGTTGGGTATAGTCAAATATCTTATGCCTGTTATGTCAAAAGTCAAATAATCGCTAGTGAAACGGGGCGTACGTCCTGATAAACATATAATAAGATTGGAAAAAGAGGCATCGCCATGAAAATTATCCCCCACCCCTCGACCCCGTTGCAAGGCACGGATTGGGAAGCCGTCGAGGCAGACCGCGTCGTGTCGGGCACGCCCAAACGCACCTTCAAGGTCCTGCATTCCAGCAAGTCGGATGAATTCCACACCGGCATCTATGAATGCACGGCAGGAAAATGGAAAGTCATCTATAATGAAGACGAGTTCTGCACCCTGATCGAAGGCCATGTACGGCTTACGAATGAACAGGGCGAGGCGCAGGACTTCAAGGCACCCGACAGCTTTACGGTGCCGTCCGGATACCAAGGCACCTGGGAAGCGGTCACGCCGGTGCGGAAGTTCTTCGTGATCTATGAACAAGCGACCAAGAAAGAATAAGGCAGCGAACATGAAAAAGACACCCATCATCCTCATCCCCGCCAACGTCATCGACTATGCCGGCCTGCCCGCGCATGTGGTGCGCGACACCTATATCCGCGCGATCGTCGAAGTGATGGGCGGCGTGCCGCTGATGATCCCCGCCATGGGCAAGGATTTTGATTTCCGCTCGATCGCCGACCGCGTCGACGGCGTATTGCTGTCGGGCTCCCCCTCCCATGTCGCGCCCGCCTGCTATGGCGAGGAACAATTGTTCGGCGATGAAGACCTCGACCCCCGCCGCGATGCGACGACGCTGCCGATGATCCAGCAGGTGATCGATATGGACAAGCCGCTGATGGCGATCTGCCGCGGCTTTCAGGAGCTCAACGTCGTCATGGGCGGCACGCTGCACCAGTTCATCCACGAACTGCCCGGCAAGAACGACCACCGCAAGCCCGCCGACAAACCGCTGAAGGACACTTACGAGGCGCAGGCGCATCCCGTCATCGCGCAAAAGGGCGGCATCTTTGAAAAGATCGGCCTGAACGGTGAATTCAAGGTCAACACGCTGCACCAGCAGGGCATCAACAAGCTGGGCGAAGGCTTGCAGGTCGAAGCGATTTCGGACGATGGCATCATCGAAGCCATCTCCATCCCCGGCAAACGCTTCGTCCTCGGCACGCAATGGCACCCCGAAGGCGATTACTACCTGAACAAGACCTCGGTCAAGATTTTCGAAGCGTTCAAGGACGCGATTGCGGCTTAGAAATCTTAGCCCAACAAAAAACCTCCCGTTTGCGCGGGAGGTTTTTTGTTTTTCGGAAATAGTGAAACTTACTTCAAAAAGCTGGGGCCCACCTTGCAGGCGGTCACCTTGATATCGCCCCAGACATTGCCCAGCACATAGGGCTCGGTCTTCAGGTATTCATCGACCGCCGCACGGTCCGGCAGGTCGAGCACAATCATCGAGCCGCACATATTCCCGTCTTCCCCCAGCAGCGCGACGCCGTAGAGCATCCGCCCATCCGCCTTCATCACCCCGCAAACATCAATATGCGCCTGCCGCGCCGCCATCCGGCGGTCGAGCGCGTTCGGGTGATCGAGTCCCATGACGATGAATTGCATTGTTACGTTCTCTTTCTGTTTTTAATTTGGATACAACCGCTCGTTAATAACACTAGATCAATCTCACAAAAAGAGACTCCATTCCAGCGAAGTCATACATGAAACCTTGCCAGCCTGCCCTCTTAGCGGTTTCACTTAATGGCCGACGAGGCTTAAACATCTCAGGCAATTGTAAATCCGTGGGAAGATAGAAAATTGATCTCGAGTTACCACTCTGAAGAACTAAATATAAAGGCATATAAATACCCTGACTCATTCTTTCATTTTGAGGTCCCCAAGCAGCACCAAGAACTGATGTAGGTACACGCTCAATATTTTCGACATTTATCGCCTTAACCTGCGCTAGAAATCCGCAGAAGTCGCAAATAACATCCGCGCATTTAAAATTAGGCGGAAGTCTTTTGAAGGTCTTACTTTTCTTGCATTTAGGGCATGAACAAGACTTTGCGACGAGTATTTCACCCGATGCGCCAAATTCTTGTTTCGCGGTCGGCATTATTTATTCCCCGCCGGAATTGCCATTCCCGTTCGCGATCTCGTCGAAGGTCTCTTTCTTCGGCATGCCGACGACGTTGAAGCCGCAGTCGACATAGTGGTTTTCGCCGGTGACGGCGGAGGAGAGGTCGGAGAGGAAGTAGAGCGCGGTGTTGCCGAGTTCTTCGAGCGTCACGGGGCGGCCGAGGGGGCTCGCCTTGGTCGTGAACTTGAAGGTGTGGCGCGCGTTGCCGATAACAGCGCCGGCGAGCGTGCGCATGGGACCTGCGGAGATGGAATTCACGCGGATGTTCTGCGGGCCGAGATCGGCGGCCATATAGCGCACCGATGCCTCCAGCGCCGCTTTCGCCACGCCCATGACGTTGTAGTTCGGCATGACGCGTTCGGAACCGAGGTAAGACAGCGTGATCATGCTGCCGCCATTCGGCATCATATCCTTCGCGCGGCGCGCGACGGAGGTGAAGGAATAACAGGAGACATGCATGGAGGTCAGGAAGTTGGCGAGTGTGGTGTCGACATACTGCCCCTTCAATTCGTTCTTGTCGGAGAATGCAATCGCATGGACGAGGAAGTCGATGCTGCCCCATTCCTTTTTCAGCTGCGCGAAGACGCGGTCGAGATCATCTTCTTTCGAGGCGTCGCACTGGATGACGGTTTTCGCGCCGATGCCCTCCGCTAGCGGGCGCAGGCGTTTGCCGAAGGCTTCGTCCTGATAGGTAAACGCCATTTCGGCGCCGTATTTATGCAGCGTCTGCGCGATGCCCCAGGCGATGGAATGGTCGTTGGCGACCCCCATGATCAATCCGCGCTTGCCCTTCATGATGCTTTCCACCGGGTTAGCCCTCCACTTTCGACAGCGCAAGTGTGCAGTTGGTGCCGCCGAAGCCGAAGCTGTTGGAAATCACGTTTTTCAGGTTCGCGTTGTCGATGCGTTTCGTCACCAGCGGCAGGTCGGCCGCTTCGGGATCAACCGTCTCGACGTTGGCGGAGGCCGTGATGAAATTGTGTTTCATCATCAGCAGGCAATAGATCGCTTCCTGCACGCCGGTAGCGCCCAGCGAATGGCCGGTGAGTGATTTGGTCGAGCTGAAATTCGGCACCTTGTCGCCGAACACTTCGCGCATCGCTTTCAATTCCGCGCCGTCGCCGACGGGGGTCGAGGTGCCATGCGTGTTGATGTAATCGACAGGCCCTTTCAGCGTCGCCATCGCCTGCTTCATGCAGCGTGCCGCGCCCTCGCCCGACGGTGCGACCATGTCGTAGCCGTCCGAGGTTGCACCGTAGCCGGTGACTTCGGCATAGATTTTCGCGCCGCGTGCTTTGGCGTGTTCGTATTCTTCCAGCACCACAACGCCGCCGCCGCCCGCGATCACGAAACCGTCGCGGTTCGCATCGTATGCGCGGGACGCTTTTTCCGGTGTCGCGTTATATTTGGACGACAATGCGCCCATCGCGTCGAACAGCACGGTCAGCGACCAGTCGAGTTCCTCGCCGCCGCCCGCAAACACGATGTCCTGCTTGCCCCACTGGATCAGCTCCGCGCCGTTGCCGATGCAATGCGCCGACGTCGCGCAAGCGGAGGTCAGCGAATAGTTGTAGCCCTTGATCTTGAACGGCGTTGCAAGGCAGGCCGAGTTGGTGGAGGACATGCACTGCGTCACGCGATAAGGCCCGATGCGCTTCGGCCCTTTTTCGCG
>JAQSWE010000247.1 GCA_029266795.1 Alphaproteobacteria bacterium
GAGGCCGCGCTGCTCCGCAGCCTGAAGGTGCAGTACGGGCAGGGATACTGGTTCGGCAAGCCTGCTGCCGCGCCGGATTACGTGGTCGATGAAAAGAAAGTCGCGCTGCTCGCGGGCTTGTAGGCCTTAGGGCTGCGTTTTGAAGCGCAGGCGGAACGGCTCGCCTTTTTTCCATTCCAGTACGGGTGCTTCGGTGCGAAGGCTATCGTGAAAATGGCGCGCTTCGTCCAGCAGGGCTGGATCAGGCAGCTGCTGCAGCGGAATTTCCTGCACAACGCCGCCGCGAATGCGATGCACGCGCTCCGCATTCAAGTTGAACACATACATGACTGCGCCCAGTTGCGCATCCAGCCGCGTGACTTCGACCTGTGACTCATCCGGCTTGGCAACCGTGCCGTCCGACAGCGGCAATTCGCGCGTGCTTTGCTTCCAACCATTGGTGGCGGCGGAATCCGCGCCGGTTTTGGCGTCGGTCAGGCGCACTTCGACGGTTTTTGCTTCATCGACAAAGGTCTGGTCGACAATGCCGCGCTGCGCCAGCCAATCGAGGAAGCCACGGCGGTCCTGCGCCTTGATCTCTTCACTACCGCCATGCAGCTTTTCAAAGAAGAAGCTTTCCATGTAAGCCTGCACGAATTGCTGCGGCGAGAGCAGGCGGTTGTCCAGCATCGCATCCAGATGCGCGTCGTTGCCTTCCGCGCCAGCGCGGATCGCGGCCCGCTTCAAAATATTCTGGTAATCGGTGATGGTGTCCTGCGGTTGCGGGTTCATCGAAAAGGTTTTCACCAACAGCGCGAAAACATCGCCGCCCGGCAGGGATGCCGTGTTGATCATGCCGTTGACGGCTTGTCCCTTCATTTCCGTGCGCACGGGGTCGGACTTGATGATATCCGCAGATTCAGCCTGCTCCTCGCGCTTTTTCAGCTCGGCGTATTTCAGCAGCAGATAGGCGGCGGTCACGTTGTTGACGGAAGCGGCTTTTTCGATGCCCGATGCCAGCGCCTTGCCGCCGTCAAAGCCCAACTGCTTCACGCGGCCGAACATATTGCGCACCGATTTCACGGGGCGGTTCAGCAGATACCAGACGCGCCAGTTGTTGCCTTGCTCGATCGCGGTATGCAGCGCCTTGGCGACCGCGTCGCTGGTGGCGTTTTTGGTTTTCTTCGCCCACTGCTTGTCTTCATCGGTTGCGGCCGGGACCTTGATCTTGCCCTCCAGCCCCTCGATGTTGATATAGGGAGATGTTTCCGCCTCCGGCGAAATGCCGTTATCCTGCCTGAAGCGCCTGAAAAGTTTTTCCAGCATGCGGCCCTGTGGGGTTCTATAGCGATTTATGAAACTAACCGGACTATAGGAAGGGGCGGTTGGCCTGTCAATCAAGCGTATTATGTTCACTAAAACTTATAATAACATAATGTTAAAATAATCTTGTCCATTTCGTATCTATAAGCACATAAACGAAACGGCTATATTGGCTTCCTGATATTTTATTCAATCGAATACGCACCGTTACGGGGAGCATATCACGATGTCGCAACAGGCATTATTTCAAACGGCGGAATCTGCGCCGGAGATTGCCAAGGTCCAGCCCATTTTTTCAAAGGGCAAATGGGTCTGGGAACAGCATTACCCGGCCGGCCTCAACTGGCATGCGCCGATCCTGCAAAAGCCGCTCTTCCACATCATGGACCAAGCGGCCGAAAAATATCCCCATAACGTCATGGTCGATTTCCAGGGCAAGACCTGGACCTATGCCGAGATGGGGCAGATGGTCAACCGCGTGGCGGAAGGCCTGCAGAAATTCGGCGTGACCAAGGGCACGAAAGTCGGCCTGTTCCTGCCGAACTCCCCCTATACCTTCATGTTCTTCTTCGGCGTGTTGAAGGCGGGCGGCACGGTCGTCAATTATAATCCCTTATATGTAGAGCGCGAACTCGCCGGCCAGATCGACGACAGCGAAACCGACATCATGGTGACGCTCGACCAGAAACCGCTGCTGGCGAAGATGGATGCGATGCTGAAAACGACGCGCCTGAAAAAGGTCATCGTCTGTCCCTTTGCCGAAACGCTCCCCTTCCCGAAAAACTTATTTCATCCCTTCGTCAATTATAAAGACATCCCGACGATCACCTGGGACAGCCGCCATATTCCCTTTATCGATGTCGTCGACAACGACGGCGAACCCATTGCCGTGATGGTGAATGCGGAAGAAGACACCGCCGTGCTGCAATATACCGGCGGCACTACAGGGATTCCCAAGGGCGCGATGCTGACGCATGGCAACCTCTACGCCAATATGTCGCAGATCACCACCTGGGTGCGCGATATCCAGCATGGCAAGGATTCGGTCATCGGCGTGCTGCCGCTGTTCCATGTGTTTGCGATGACGGTCGTCATGAACATGTCGATCCATTGCGGCCTGAAGATTCTGCTGCATTCCAAATTTGATGTGAAAGAGGTGCTGGAAGCGATCAAGAAGCACCGTCCTACCATGTTCCCCGCCGTGCCGGCCGTGTTCAATGCGATTGCGAACTCAGCTGATGTCGGCAATTACGATTTTTCTTCGCTGCGGTTCTGCATCACCGGCGGTGCGCCTATGGCGCTCGACGTGCATCGGCTGTTCGAGGAAAAGACCGGGTCGCGCGCTTTGGCCGAGGGTTACGGCTTGACCGAAGCCGCGCCCGGTTGCACTTTTAACCCGTCCTCCGGCATCAAGAAGCCGGGCTCCGTCGGGCAGCCCGTTCCCGGCTGCACGGTCGAAATCATCGACCGCACCGACGGCAAGACGCTGCTCGGCCTCGGCGAAAAGGGCGAAGTCTGCATCCGCGGCGCCAACGTCATGAAGGGCTATTACCGCCGCCCCGAGGCGACAGATGAAGTCATCCGCAACGGACGCTTGCATACGGGCGATGTCGGCTACCTCGACGAACATGGCTATCTACATCTCGTCGACCGCATCAAGGACCTGATCCTCGTGCGCGGCTACAACGTCTATCCCCGCGTGGTCGAGGAAGCGATTTATATGCACCCTGCCGTGGAAGAATGCATCGTGGCAGGCGTGCCGGATGCCGAGCGCGGCGAAACCGTCTGGGCTTGGGTAAAACCTGTCGCCACATCCGCCGGCGCGCAGCTCACATCCGACGGCATGCGTGAATTCCTGATCGACAAGTTGTCGCCGATCGAAGTACCGCGTAAGATCATCCTGCGCGAAAAGCCGCTGCCCAAAACGGCGGTCGGCAAACTCTCGCGCAAAGACCTGCTGGAGCAGGAAGGCATCAAGCGCGGCTGATATATATAAGGACGTCCAAATGACACAAGCGGCCAAGGCATCCGGCCATGTTTTCCCGTGGCTCAAAAGCTACGCCCCCGGCGTGGACTGGAACATCGATATCCCCGACCAGCCGGTCTATAAATTCCTCGACGATTCCGTGGAAAAATATCCCGACCGCAAGGCGCTCGTCTGCGCGGGCCATTCTTACGATTACAAAATCGTCGGCGCGCTTGTCGATTGCGCGACCAAGGGCTTGTGGGAGCTGGGCGTCAAGAAGGGGACCAAAGTCGGGTTGTTCATGCCGAACACCGCCTATTCGGTCGTCATGTATTACGCGATCCTGAAGGCGGGCGCGACTGTCGTCAATTTCAACCCCGCCTATATCGACCGCGATCTGGCGGCACAGGCAAACGACAGCGAGACGCAGTTCCTCGTCACGCTCGATCTGCCGCCGCTGATGGAAAAGGCAAAAAACCTCTCCGAAAATTCTGGCATCGAAAAAGTCATCCTCTGCCCTGCGAAACAAAACCTGCGCGAAACTGTCGCGGGTGAATCACAGTTGCTGCCCGGCAAGGTCGTCTGGTTCGGCAACCTCATCCACAACGACGGCAAGCACAACGAAGCGCTGATCGACCCTAACCGCGATATCGCCGTGCTGCAATATACGGGCGGTACGACCGGCATCCCCAAGGGCGCGGCGCTGACGCATAA
>JAQSWE010000248.1 GCA_029266795.1 Alphaproteobacteria bacterium
TGGCGGGCGATGCGGGTGGGGGATACGCAGTCGAAGGTATCGATGCCCGCCAGCACGTTGGTGAAGATGTCGATAAAGCTGCCGATGCCCAGCAGGTGGACGGGCCGCGTCGGGTGGATCATGGGCGCGCACATGGCGACCACTTCATACATCTGTTCTTTGCTGGAGCCCAGCGAGCCGCCGATGGCGGTGGCGAAGAAATCGGCATTCTTCGTCCATTCGCAGGATTCTTTGCGCAGGTCGGGGTACACGCCGCCTTGCACGATGCCGTACATTTTCTGTTTGCCGTCATCCTTGCGTTTCCATTCGGCGAGCGAGCGGTCGCCCCAGCGGCAGCTCATCTCCATCGAGCGCGCGGTGTATTCCTTGTCGACATGGTAGGGCGTGCATTCGTCGAGCTGCACGATCAGGTCCGCGCCCAATTTTCGTTGAATGTCGATTGAGCTCTCCGGCGTCAAAAACCATTTGCGCCCGTCGAGGTAGGACCGGAACTCCGCCCCCTCCTCCGTGATTTTCAAAATCGATTTTTCGCGGATGCGGTTCGCCTTGCCCTTGATCTCGTCGGCGACCGACCCGTGCCCGAGCGAGAAAATCTGGAACCCGCCGGAATCCGTGAACATCGGCCCGTCCCAGTTCATGAATTTATGAAGCCCGCCCATTTCCGCCACCAGATCCGCGCCGGGCGACAGCATCAGGTGATAGGTGTTCGACAGAATAATATCCACCTGCTCCGCCCGCAGTTGCAGCGGCGACAACCCCTTCACCGACGCCTTCGTCCCGCAGAAAATGAAATTCGGCGTCTCGATCGTGCCATGCGGTGTCGTCAGCCGTCCCGTGCGGGCATATGAGTTCGGGTCTTTGTGGGTAATGTCGAAGGCGAAGGTCACGAGGTGCAGCTCCGGTTAATAAAAAAGGCGGGACAAAAGCCCCGCCTCTTTTAAATCTTTGTCACGCGTCGAATTAAGCGGCTTTTTTGGTGTCTTTTTTCGCAGCGGCTTTTTTCGTCGTTTCGCGGCGCGGCTTGGGAGCGGGCTTCGGCAGTTCGCCGATTTTCGCGACCAGCTGCTTGCGCACGCGGCGCAATTCAGCGTTCAGCTTCGTCGGCGCGGTGCCGAGCAGGTAAGCGTCGATGCCGCCCTTGTGCTCGACCGTGCGGATGCCGTGCGTGGAAGAGGTGATCTTGATGTTCTTCTTCAGGCCAACGCTGAAGAAAGAAGCCTCTTGCAGGTTGGGCAGGAAGCGGCGCTTGGTTTTGTTGTTCGCGTGGGAAACGTTGTTTCCGACCAGAGGGCCCTTGCCCGTAATTTCGCAGCGGCGTGTCATTGTATTAATCCTTGTTTTCGTGGGCGCCCAAGCGCCAAACTGTCATCGGTATTCCAGACGCAGCACCATATGTTAAGCGAATGCCGTTTTCAACAAAATTGTACCGGTCGGGAACACAATATATAAGAATCCCTGTTATATACCCGCTATCCGGCGTTAAAATGACCCCGAAACCGGCTAAACCGCCCTTTCGGACATGATAAAACGTATAGTTATGTAAATAAAGGAATCACTCATGCCCGCCGCCAACCCCCGGCAGAAATCCGCCCTGACCGCGCTGGAAAACTGGCTGGCGCATCGCACGCGCTTCGGCGACGTGCCCGGCATTCAGCTTTGCATCCGCAACAAGGGGGCGGTGATGTTCAGCCAGGCTTTCGGTTTTGCCAATGTGGCGAAGGGCGAAAAATACACGACCAGCCATGCCGCGCACCTTGCCTCCCACAGCAAGATGTTCACCGGCTGCCTGACGCTGATGCTGATGGAGCAGGGCGCGCTGTCCATCTATGACACCGCCGCAACCCACCTGCCCTGGCTCAACAAGCACAAAGACAAGCGCGCGCGAGAGATTACCTTACGCGACCTGCTGACGCACCGCGCCGGCATTTTCCGCGACGGGCTTGACGCCGCGTTCTGGGAGCTGGAAAAGCCCTTCCCCTCCCGCGACCAGCTGCAGGCCGATATGCTCTCGGCGAAACTGGTCTATGATCCCAACACTGAAACGAAATATTCCAATGCCGGCATGTCGCTGCTTGGCCTTGCGCTGGAAGCCGCCACGGGCATGGATTACGCGAGCCTCGCACAAAAACACATCCTGTCGAAACTGCCGCGCGCGCGGCTGTCGCCTGATTACGGGCTGCGCCCGCGCATGAGATTCGCGCAGGGCTACACGAAGCGCATCTTCGACGAACAGCGCAAGGAACTGCGCGGTGCGCCCGCCAATGCGCTGGCCCCTGCCACCGGATTCTGCGGCACGGCAGAAGCCGCGAGCGAATTTCTGTACGCCTACCTGAACACCGATACCTTTATCCCCGCGCGCCTGCGCCGCGAAGCGACGCACCTTAACTGGCAGGTCAAAAACCTCACCGCCGAGTCCTACGGCCTCGGCATGGGTTTTTCTACTGCGGGCGATGACATCTATATCGGCCATTCCGGCGGCTATCCTGGCTTCGGCTCGCAGACGCGGCATTTGAAAGGCAGCGATTACATCTTCAGCGCCGTTGCCAATAGCAGCGACGTCGATACCTTCGCCATCATGCGCACGGCATCTGACATCCTCCGCAAGGTCGAAACCGTTTTTGCCGATGAAAAGAAAATCGATGTCTCCCCCGTCGTCATGAATAAATGGGGCTCATGGCAATACCTCATTGGCGCGAAAACCGCACTCTCGATCATGAGCGACATGCCAACGCCCCTCGACAACGCCCAAGTACTGCAACGCGGCCGCGACGGCAATTGGTACAACGAAAAAGCCAACGGCTACAGCAATGTCGGCGAACCCGTTACCTTCATCCGCAAGGCCGGCAAGATTATCGCTGTGAAATCCGGCGCGAATATGCTGTATCCGGCGGAGGAGTTTTTGAAGCGTGCGAAGAAAACGGTGTCGTGATTACTGCGCAGGGGTGTCGTCAATCTCGACAGACGACTTGCTCACATAGGGCGTCTTGCAGACATTCCCCTTGACCGGATAGCCCTTGGCCGTGCGCGCCGTGAAGCGCGTGGCGAAAACGTCGAAGCCGCAGCCGAAAGTATCGTAGCCGCCGGTCTTGATATCCGTATAGCCCTGCGCCTCTAGCACCCGCCGCGCTCCCGCTTCGTCCACCGCCCATTGCGGGGCGGTGATGAGGAACAGGATGAAGCCTGCCGCACCGATGATGACGGGGATCATCAGGGGATTCTTTTTCTTTTCGGCTTTGCGTTTGCGGGGCGTTGGTTTTTCCATGGGCGTATCATAACATCCCGCCTTGCCTTTGTCCCCTCTCCCGCGCTTGCGGGAGAGGGCTAGGGTGAGGGTGAGTGTCAGGGCAAAATATTATCGGGTTGCACCAGACTCACCCTCATCCCCGCCTTCTCCCGCAAGCGCGGGAGAAGGGGCTTTTTGTTATGTCCAAACCCCCTTGCCCCCGCGATAACCCTGCTCTACCCTTATAGGCACCGCTTCACCTCGCCAAAGGCATTCAAAAATGAACTTCCTCGATAAAAAAACTTCCGCCGCCATTCCGCTCCAGCCCGTCACCACGGACGGCTTCGACAGCTGGCTGCGCAAGCAGGACGCCAAAACACGGGCTTGGGTGGCCGCCGCCGGTTTTGCGGGCGCCGAGGGTGCATTTATCACCCTGCCCGCCGCCAATGGCGGCATCGGGCGCGTGCTGTTCGGCACGGGGAAAAATATCGGCCTTTATACCTTCGCCGACCTGCCCGGACGCCTGCCGAAAAACGCGGGCGGATATTTCATCGACGGCAGGCTGGATGACGAACAGGCGACAAACGCCGCGCTCGGCTGGGCGCTGGGCAGTTATTATTTCGGGCAGCTGAAATCGGCGAAAAAGAAAAAAGAATTTGCATCTCTCGTCTGGCCCCAGAATGCCGACCGCAAAGCGGTGAAGCGCACGGCGCAGGCGATGTATCTTGTCCGCGATCTCGTCAACACGCCCGCCAACCGGCGAAGATTTGCTGAAGAAAAACTATCCCGCGATTTACGAAGTCGGCAAGGGCAGCCCGCGCCGCCCCCGCCTGATTGACTTCACATGGGGCAACAAGAAGCACAAGAAAATCACGCTGGTCGGCAAGGGCGTGGCGTTCGATACCGGCGGTCTCAACCTGAAGCCCGGCAATTCCATGTATCTGATGAAGAAAGACATGGGCGGCGCAGCCCATGTGCTGGGCCTTGCGCAGATGATCATGGCGGAAAACCTGCCTGTTCGTTTAAGGGTGCTGATCGCCGCCGTTGAAAACTCCGTCGATGGCGATAGCTTCCGCCCCAGCGACGTCATCCAGACGCGCAAGGGCCTGAGCGTCGAGGTCGGCGACACCGATGCCGAAGGCCGCATCATCCTCTGCGATGCGCTGGCGGAAGCCTGCACCGAGAAGCCCGACCTGCTGGTGAACTTCGCGACGCTGACGGGTGCGGCGCGCGTGGCGCTCGGCCCCGATTTGCCCGCGCTGTTCAGCAACGACGACACCCTCGCATCCGACCTGCTGGCACAATCGCGCAAGACGCAAGACCCGCTCTGGCAATTGCCGCTCTGGCAGCCGTATAAAGGCTGGCTCGACAGCAAGATTGCCGATACCAACACCATCGGCGGCAGCTTCGGCGGCGCAATCGTGGCGGCGCTCTACCTCGATAAATTCGTCGATAAAGACGTATCTTGGGCGCATATCGACACCTTCGCCTGGAACGCATCGAACCGTCCCGGCCGCCCCGAAGGCGGCGAGGCGCTCGGCATCCGCGCTGTCTACGCGCATATCGCGCAGAAATACGGCCAGACCAAATCCAATAAGGCACGCAAATGACAACGCGTACCGTCATCGCCCCCAACGCCGATATCCGCGAAACGCCCGACGCGAATGCCGTGAAGGGCAAGCTGGAAACGCAACTGGTCTTCGGTGAAGGTTTTATCGTCGATAATGAAGAAGGCAACTGGGCGCAAGGCCGCTGCGCGCATGACGATTATCCGGGCTGGATCGAGAAAAGATTTTTGGGCGACGACGCAGCGCCCGCCACCCATATCATCACCGCCGCGCGCAGTTCCGTTTACCGCGCCGACAGCATGAAATCGCCTTGTGTGGGTGTCTTCAGTTTCGGCAGCCGCGTCAGCTTGCGCGTCACAGGCGAAAAATGGTCGCAGCTGTCCTCGGGCGCGTGGATCTACACGAAGCACCTGTCGCCCGTCGCCGAGAAATTCGACGACCATCTGGCGACCGCAAAGAAGTTTTTGGAAACGCCCTATTACTGGGGCGGGCGTTCGGGCTTCGGCATCGACTGCTCCGGCCTCGTGCAGGTGAGCCTCGCGCTTGCCGGCATCAAAGCGCCGCGCGACACCGAACAGCAAATTACTTTGGGCGCGTCCACCCCGCGCTCCCGCACTGGCGACCTCGTCTTCTTCCCGGGCCATGTCGGCATCATGGTGGACGAAGACAACATCCTCCACGCCAACGCCTTCCACATGAAAGTCGCGGTCGAGCCGCTCTGGGTCGTCGAGGAGCGCAGCAAGGGCATCACGGATATCCGCCGGCTGGGTTAAGCCGCAGCCCCGTTCGATTTAGCGCGTTTCTCCGCTTTCGATTTCGCGGTAATCACCAGCGCGCCTTTGCCCGCCGTGACGGAAATGACGCTGTCATCCGTGACCTTGCCTTCGATGATGGCATTCGCCAGCGGGTTCTGCAGTTCCTTCTGGATCACACGCTTCAAGGGGCGCGCGCCATAGGACGGGTCGTAGCCGACATCGGCCAAGTGCTTGCGCGCGGCATCGTCCAGTTCCAAGACCATATGGCG
>JAQSWE010000249.1 GCA_029266795.1 Alphaproteobacteria bacterium
AAAGGCGGTTCCCATCGAACCCAACGCCGACAAGGACGCAATTCCGAAGGCCGAGCAGTTCTATGCCGCCGTTGAAAAAGCCAGCTGGATCCGCGTCGGTATGCCCGATGCGCCCTACATTTATATGTTCATCAACGTGAACTGCGAACATTGCCAGTCACTGTTCCGCACGCTGAAGGGCTCGATCGAAAAGGGCCTGCTGCAATTGCGCCTGCTGCCCGCGGGCGAGCAGGAAGAAAACCGCGACGGCGGCGCCGCCCTGCTGTCGGTCGACGATCCCGGCGCTGCCTGGCAGGATTACATGGACGGCAAAAAAGGCGGCCTCCACAAGTCCCTCATCAAGGGCGATGCGCTCGACAAAATCAAGGCGAACGGCAAGCTGGCCAAGGAATGGAAGCTGCCGCAATACCCCTTCATTATTTATCGTAAGGTCTCGGACGGCACGCTCATGACGTATGTCGGGCAGGTCGAAAACCCGATGCTGCTGATGTCCGACCTTATCAAGAACCCGTAAAAGGATAAAACACAGTGATCACCGCCCAGGCACTTGCCGCATGCATCTTCACCGCCGCGCAGACCTATTCGGTCCCGCCGACGGTGATCCTCGGCGTGCTGCATGTCGAAGGCGGGCGCATCGGCATGGCGTCGCCGAACACCAACGGCACCTATGACCTCGGCCCCATGCAGATCAACACCATCTGGGTGCCGGAACTGGCGAAGCATTGGCGCGTGCCGGAAAAGACCGCGCTGCGCATGGTGCGCGACGACGCCTGCACCAATATCGGCGTGGGCTCGTGGATCCTGCGCAAGAAGATGAATGAATCGGGCTCCATGGCGGGCGGCATCGCCTGGTACCATTCGGCCACGCCCGGCATCGGCTCCAACTACCGCGCCAAGGTGCTCCGTGCGATGCAGAAATACCGCCTCATCCGCCAGCCCGCCGATCTCATCACGGCATCCAGCGCCCAGCCCAAGAAGCGCGGCTAATTTCCGAAATAGCCTTTCCAGAGTCGCACACCAAAAAAAACCGCAGAAAACAGGCGCTTGCCTGTTTGCTTCTGTTTCAAAACTGGCTAATATCGGCTTCTGACGAACGTCTTAATAATTCTGTTTTCGGGCAGGGATGAAAAATTTCTCATGAATAAAACTGTTTCAATCCTCAGCGCGGCGGGCCTTTCATTGATGGTCTCTGCCTGTGCGCTTCCGGGCAATGTCGACCAGCAGCTCGTGGCCGAACCCGATCCGCTTGCGCTGCGCCTCGCCGCCGCCGTGGACAAGGCTTCGGCGTCGCTCGAAACGCTGGCTTCCGTCGAACAGGCGCGCAATCCTGGCGCTGCCGTCGCATCCGTTCCCTACGCGCCGCAGGAACTGCGCCGCACCGTGACGCTGAAATGGATCGGCCCTGTCGAGCCGATCATGCAGCGCCTCGCGGACCGCGCGGGCTATGAAATGATGGTGAACGGCGATCTTCCGCCCGCACCCGTCGTCATCACGCTCGATGTGCGCCAGAAAATGGTCATTGATGTGCTGCGCGATGTCGGCCTGCAGGCCGGCCAGCGCGCCGATGTTGTCGTCGATCCCGAACGCCGTGTTGTGGAGTTGAACTATGCACCTGTTTCCGGCGATTAAGATCGCCCTGCTGGCTGGCGTCTGCTGCGTTGCCCTGTCCGCTTCCGCGGCGCAGGCGCAAACCGCTACGCAACCGCCCGGCCGCAATGCCACCGTTCCCGCCGGCATCCCGCCCGCAACCGCCAACCAGATGGCGAATATCCGCCGTCAGGCCGGCAATGCGCAGCTCGGCATCGCGCCCGGCGCGCCTGCGAATAATGGCCTCTTCGACCGCTCCAAATCCAGCGAGATGACCGAAGACGAACAGCTCGAAGCGATGAAGGACAAGGACGGCGCGGTTTACAAATCGCACCTGCTGGCCAAGAAAGCGCGTGAAAGCGGCGAGTTCAACCGCTCGATCGACACGACCAAAAAAGAAGACATGACGGTGACGGACGAAATCAAGACGCCGCCCGAAATGGAAGCGCTGCAGGATATCCGCGGCTCCCACGGCGTGTCCGGCGAAGCTTTCGACGAACTGCTGAGCAAACCCATGTCGCTCGATCTCCGGATGGAAGCGCAGCGTGAAGCGGCGCTGTCCTACGGCGCGCGCGGCGGCTTGGCGAAACGCACCTACCAGATCACCGAACGCCTGAAGGATTACGAGCCGACCTTCGACAAGGTCTATAACTTCCGCGCGCTCCTCATCAAAGCACCCTCGGGCATGATGATCGAACCGCCGATCGTGAAAGAATCTCTCGACGCGCTCGACATTTCCGACGGCGGCAACGAAGCGGCTGTTGCCGACCAGATCGTGAAGATCAGCAAGCAGGCGAAGATCGTAACCGCGCCCCGCGACTGGCGCGGCTATCTCACCTTCTATTACCAGACCGAAATTCCGCCGCCGCCCCGCGTGCTGTGGCCGATGAACGAAAAAGAGCAAGTGCGCTGGAACGCCTGGGTCCGCCAAGGTTGGGATGCCGGCTATCTGCAAGGCGAACAGATTTTTGAATCGAACCTTGCGCAGCTCGTCGCCGATTACGACGGCATGGTGCGGTATCGCATGATGCTCGCCGAAGGAAAAATTTCACAGCCCTACGCGCTGCAGGAAGACCGTGGCGTCACCGGCGGCCGGAACGAAATGCGGGTGGGCGACCGCGCGCTTCGCATTACGGGGCCCTCACAATTCCTGACGGGGGCAGACCTATGGAAGCCGGCAGACCGGTAAGTCTTCTCAAGAAGGGCGTCGACGACCTCAAGTCTACCTGGCCTGGGGAACCCGACCGCTTCAACGAGATGCATGTCGACCCGTTCCTGCTCTGGTGCATCAAGCAGGGCTCGTCGGACGTATCGATCCAGACCAACCGCCCCGTCATGTGCGAGATCTCGGGCTCGCTCTATCCTGTCACCTATCGCTCGCTCGACGCGGCTGACATCGTGACCTTCGTGACAAGGCTGTACGGCACTGAAGCGCTCGCGATTCTCGCCGGCGGCTCCGACATCGACTTGGCGTATGAAGTCATGACCGACCGCTTCACGCGCTCGCGCTTCCGCGTCAACATCACGGCAATTCTCGCCGAAGGCCGCGACGGCGTGCAGATCACGATGCGTGTGCTGCCCTCCGCACCGCCCACTTTCGCGCAGCTGAAAATCGAAAAAGAAATCATCGACGGCTGGCGCCCGCGTAACGGGATTGTCCTCGTCACCGGCCCGACAGGCTCCGGCAAATCGACGCTGCTCGCGGCGGGCATCCGCTCGCTGATTGAATCACATCACGGCTGCGGCAAGCTGCTCACTTACGAAGCGCCGATCGAATTTACCTACGATTCCGTCGTCTCGCGCCGCTCGCTCGTGGCGCAGACGGAAGTCCCGCGCCATATCCCGACCTTCGCGGCCGGCGTGCGTAACGCGCTTCGCCGCAAGCCTGAAATTATCCTTGTCGGTGAATCGCGCGACCGCGAAACAATTTCGGCCTCCATCGAAGCCGCACAGACAGGCCACTTGGTGTTCTCCACCGTTCACACGACGGGTGTCGCATCGACCATCCGACGCATGGTCTCGACCTTCGAGCCCGGCGAGCGGAACGAGCGCGCCTTCTCGCTCATGGAAACCGTGCGCATGATCGTGACGCAGACGCTGGTGCCGAGAATCGGCGGCGGCCGCGTGGCGCTCCGCGAATACATGGTCTTCACCGAAGAGATCCGCGAGACGCTGCTCAACATGACCTACGATAAGTGGCCGGCCGAGCTGATGAGCATGGTCGAACGCTACGGCAAGACCATGGAAAGCCAGGCGCGCCGCGCCTTCGAATCCGGTCTTATCGAAAAGCGGCACTATCTTGTCTATCTGCAGGGCTCCAAGGCCGCGCAGGAAGCGCTCAAGCGCATCGCGCGTCAGGAAGCGGGCGATACGACCGATATGG
>JAQSWE010000022.1 GCA_029266795.1 Alphaproteobacteria bacterium
AAGGATAAAGTCCATGCGCTGGAAAGCCCTGCCGCGCTTGCGCCGATGATCGCCGATATCGTCAAGCCCGGCGATTTCGTCATCTGCCTTGGCGCAGGGACGATCACCAACTGGGCCTATGCGCTGCCGAAGGAGCTGGAGCAGATCTGGGGCCTTCACGCAAAAAAGGCTAACGGGACGAAATAACATGTCCGCGACGATTTCGCCCCGAGACCCAGACGGATTCCGCTTCCCGCCCGGCCTCATCGAACGGCTGCCGGAGGTGGCTGGACGCCTGACCGAAAATTCCGCGCTCGGCCATATGACATGGTTCGGCGTCGGCGGGCCTGCGGAAGTGCTGTTCAAGCCGGAAGACCGCGAAGACCTTATCAATTTCATCACCCATTGCCCGAAAGACATTCCCATCACCATGCTGGGCGTGGCATCGAACCTGATCATCCGCGACGGTGGCGTGCCGGGGGTGGTCATCCGCCTGGGCCGCGAATTTGCGGGGATCGAGGCGGAGGGCACGAATGTGACGGCAGGCGCAGCCGCGCTCGATATGAACGTCGCGCTCACCGCCGCCAAGCATGAAATCGCCGGCCTTGAATTCCTCTCCGGCATTCCCGGTACCATCGGCGGCGCGCTGCGCATGAATGCGGGTGCCTATGGCGGGGAGACGAAAGACGCGCTGATCACGGCGGAAGTGCTGTTCCGCGACGGCACGGTCAAAAGCATGACGCCGGAAGAAATGGGGCTTTCCTATCGCCATAACGACCTGCCGACGGATGTGATTTTCATCTCTGCCCTGCTGAAAGGCCGCGCGGGAGACAAATCGGAAATCGAAGCCAAGATGGACGAGATCAAGACCAAGCGCGCCGAAAGCCAGCCGATCCGCACGAAAACGGGCGGTTCCACCTTCGCCAATCCCGACGGCCACCGCGCATGGCAGCTGGTCGACGAAGCGGGTTGCCGCGGGTTCAAGCTGGGCGGCGCGGAGATTTCCAACCTGCATTGCAACTTCATGATCAACACCGGCGGCGCGACCGCCGCCGATATCGAGCGTCTGGGCGAAGAAGTGCGCAAACGTGTTGCCGAAAAGTCGGGCGTCATGTTACGGTGGGAAATCAAGCGCATCGGCATTCCGCTTGAAAAAGACCACGACATTTTAGAATTCATGAAGCGGGAAGCATCCCAGTAATGGCCAAGACGGTTGCAGTATTGAAGGGCGGTTGGTCGTCGGAGCGCGAAGTTTCGCTGTCCTCCGGCGCCGAATGCGCCAAAGCACTCCGCCAAAAAGGCTATGACGTCAAAGAGATAGATGTGAAGCGCGACCTGATGGACCTCGTCCGCCAGCTCTCCCCCGCGCCCGACGCCGTTTTCAACGCGCTGCACGGCACTTGGGGCGAAGACGGCTGCGTGCAGGGCGTACTGGAAATCATGGGCATTCCTTACACCCATTCCGGCCCGCTTGCCTCGGCGCTCGCCATGAACAAGCAAAAGGCAAAAGAAGTGCTGAAGCCGCTGGGCGTTCCCTGCCCCGAGGGCGAGCTGCTGCATATCGACGATATCCGCAAAGGCAAAGTGCCGTTCAAGCAGCCCTATGTCGTGAAGCCGAACAATGAAGGCTCGTCGGTCGGCGTATATATTGTGCGTCAGGGCGACAACAAGCCGCCGCTCGGCCTCGATAAATGGGCATACGGCCCTTATGCATTGGTGGAAAAATACATTCCCGGCCGCGAATTGTCGGTGGGCGTGATGGGAAAACGCGGCGAGAAGCCACGCGCTTTGACCGTTACGGAAATCAGCACGAATTTAGATTTCTACAATTACGAAGCGAAATATGCCGCCGGCGGATCGGTTCACACCGTCCCTGCCGCTATTTCCCGCGAAGTCTTCGACGAAGCCTTGCGCATCGCCGCCTTCGCGCATGAAAATTTAGGCTGCACGGGTGTCACGCGCAGCGATTTCAGGTACAATGACAACGAGCCGGGTGTTTCGGGGCTTTTCTATCTCGAAACAAATACGCAACCCGGCATGACGCCGACTTCGCTGGTTCCGGAGCAGGCGTTGCACATGGGGATGAGTTTTGGGGATCTTGTGGAGTGGCTCGTCGAAAACGCGGCGGTCCATACCTAGAGATCAAGACTTGGGGATAGATGAAGCTGTTCAAAAAGCGCGAAGCACCGCTGTCGCGCCGGAGCATGCGACTTTGGCTGCTCCGATTCCGTAAAGTTGGGATCGTCATGATCGCTGTCGGCGTTATCGCCGGGGCGGGCGTTTCCTGCTGGAATAACGGCACCTTCGGCAAAATCCAGAACTGGGCGCATGAAAAAACCCTGTCCGTGACCGCGGGCATGGGCTTCAAGGTAAAAGACATCATCATCACCGGGCGCAACCGCGTTTCCGCGCCGGAACTGCTCGACGCACTCGGCATCAAGCAGGGCGATCCGATTTTCAACGCCGATATCGCAAGCGCACAGCTCGCCCTCTCCGAAATTTCCTGGGTCAAGGATGTGTCGGTGACGCGCCGCCTACCCGATGCCATCCATATTGAACTCACCGAACGCCAGCCCGTCGCGCTGTGGCAGTACCAGAAAAAGATTTCCGTCATCGACATCAACGGCCGCGCGCTGACCGCGAAGAACCTCGACAAATACCGCGACCTGCCGCTGGTCGTGGGTGAAACCGCGCCATTGCATGTCGCGCCGCTGCTCGACCTGCTGCGCGCGGAGCCTGTGATTGCGAACCAGCTGGCATCGGCCAGCCGCATCGGCGGCCGCCGCTGGGATTTGCGCCTGAAAAACGGCGTCATCGTGAAATTGCCGGAGAAAGACACCGAACTCGCGCTGCGCAAGCTGGCGGCGGGGGCGGAAACGGACGGCCTGTTTGAAAAAAATATACTCGGCATCGACCTGCGCATTCCCGACCAGATGGTTGTGGATGCGGTGACCTCGGCACCGGTAAAAAAAACGATATAAATAATAAAAAACGATAAAAAAAGCACACGAAGCGAGGAAAAAAGATGAAGAAGAATCCCCCACAGGCGGAATCCGTTTCGACCACTGGCCAGAACGCAACCGGAACGCCGGTGCAGCTGCCCGCGAACAGCCAGAAAACCACGCTGAAACCGGCGGCACGCAGCAAACAGGAAAACCTGTTTTCCCGCAACATCATCGCCGGCATCGATATCGGGTCGTCGAAAATCGTCTGCTTCATCGCCGAGATCAAGAGCCACGGCACGATCGAGGTCATCGGCATCGGCCATCAGGCATCCAAGGGCGTCCGCGCCGGCACCATTATCGACCTGAAGGCCTGCGAAACCGCCATCGCCCATGCTGTCGAGGCTGCCGAGCTGATGGCGAAATCGCATCTGCAGGGCCAGCCGATCAAATCCGTATTCGTGAACATCGCGGGGCAGCACACGCTGTCGCACCGCCTGCCCGTGAATGTGCGCATCTCCGGCCATGAAGTGTCGGAGCGCGATGTGCGCAACGCATTGGCGCAGAGCCGCAACGTGGCGGTCGCCGGCCGCGACGAGCTGATCCATATCATCGCCGCGAATTTTTCCATCGATAAACAAAAAGGCATCCTGGAGCCGATCGGCATGACCGGCCAGAGCCTTGACGTCACGCTCAGCCCCGTGACCGCCATGCTGCCCGTCACGCGCAACATCGCAACGGTGATGCACCAGAACCATCTGGAAGTGGAAGGGTACTGCGCATCTTCCTACGCCGCAGGCCTCGCCACGCTGGTGGAAGACGAAAAAAATCTCGGCTGCACCGTGATCGACATGGGCGGTGGATCAACCAATATCGGCGTGTTTTCCGAGGGAAAACTGGTATATACCTCGGCGGTCGCACTCGGCGGCCAGCATGTGACGAATGATATCGCCATCGGCCTGACCACATCGCTTGCGGATGCGGAACGCATCAAGACGCTGTACGGCGCGGCGCAGACGACGCATATGGACGACACGGCAACGATCGACGTGCCGCCGGTAGGCGAAGAAGAACATTCGCAGCCGAATTACGTGCCGAAGTCATATCTGTGCGGCATCATCCAGCCGCGCATCGAGGAAACATTCGAGCATGTGCGCGCAAAACTTGTCGATCACGGCATCGATAAAATCGCGGGCCGCCGCGTTGTGTTGACGGGCGGCGCATCGCAACTGCCGGGCCTTTGCGACATCGCGAAATTAATTCTCGACAAGCAGGTGCGCCTCGGCCGCCCGCAAAAAATCAAAGGTCTTGCAGAAGCAACAGGAGGTCCGGCGTTTTCTGCCTGCGCGGGACTCCTTCATTACGCGGCTGAACACGCGGAAGAAATTCCGCGCGCCCAGCAATCTTACGGCTTCAACCTCGGGATGGGCTTTTCCGGCAACGTGCTGCAAAAGGTCACCCATTGGTTGAAGGAGAATTGGTAAGCGACTCAACACACAACGTCTTTTGCTTTTCGGCGCTTCCCTGTCTCGATTTTCGGCTTTTATTCGGGGAAATGAATGGTCAAAAAAAGTGCAACTTCAATGCAATATGACTCTGGAAAGCATGATTCGACTTAATATAGAATCATCAAATCGAAGCGGAGGACAAAAACAATGGCTATCAACATAAGAATGCAAACACAGACGAACAGACTGAAACCGAAGATCACCGTCATTGGTGTCGGCGGCGCGGGCGGCAATGCCGTCAACAACATGATCAACTCCGGCCTTGAAGGCTGCGAGTTCCTCGTGTGCAACACGGACGCGCAAGCGCTCGAAGGAAATGAAGCCGCCCATAAAATCCAGCTCGGCGTGAATGTCACGCGCGGCCTGGGCGCCGGTGCAAATCCCGAGATCGGCTGCGCAGCCGCTGAAGAATCAATCGACGAAATCCTGGCTTATCTCGAAGGCTCGAACATGGTGTTCGTGACCTGCGGCATGGGCGGCGGCACCGGTACCGGCGCTGCTCCGGTGATTGCGGCTGCCGCGCGCGAAGCGGGCATCCTCACCATCGGCGTCGTCACCAAGCCCTTCCACTTCGAAGGCACGCATCGCATGAAGCTGGCGGAAAACGGCATTGCGGAGCTGCAAAAGCATGTGGATACGCTGATCATCATCCCCAACCAGAACCTCTTCCGCATCGCGAACGAGAAAACCACGTTCGCCGACGCGTTCAAGATGGCCGACGAAGTCCTGCAATCCGGCGTGCGCGGCGTGACCGACCTCATGGTCATGCCGGGCCTCATCAACCTTGACTTTGCGGACGTCCGCACCGTCATGGCCGAGATGGGCAAAGCCATGATGGGCACCGGCACGGGCGAAGGCGAACGCCGCGCGATCGAGGCTGCTGAAGCCGCGATCTCGAACCCGCTGCTGGACGATGTCTCGATGAAAGGCGCTAGAGGCGTGCTGATCAACGTCATCGGCGGCCTCGACATGACGCTGTTCGAAGTTGATGAAGCCATCAACCGCGTGCGCGACGAAGTCGATGCCGACGCCAACATCATCTTCGGCTCGACCTTCGACCAGACCATGAACGGCAAGATGCGCGTGTCCGTCGTCGCAACCGGCATCGAAGCCGCTGTCGGCGTACAGGCGCGTCCCCTGCATCTCGCAGGTTCCAACGTGGAACCTTCGCGTCGCGGCGGCCTGCCCCAGACGAAACCTGCTGCAACGACCGGCTACACCGCCTACAGCCAGACGCCCCGTGCGCCTGCTGTGCGCGAAAGCCACAGCGTTGCGACCGGCGGCTACACCGGCGGCGTTCCTGCTTCCATCCTGCCCCAAGCGGCGGCTTCCCGCCCCGTGGTTCAGGCATCGGCAGTGACGCAGCCCGCAACCGCACAACGCGCCGGCACGCCTGCAACCGCAGGCGAAGGCTGGGAGCGTTCGGCAGAAGCAGAAACGGCCCAAGTTGGCCATGCCGCCTCGACATCTTACGCGCCTGCCGCCACGGCAACCGCGCGCAAGCTGAACGAGGACATGGACGACCTGTCCTACACAACCAAGCCCGCAACGCCGCCCGTGACGCAGAACTATCCGCATCGCGAAGTGGCGGCACAGCCGGCGCAACGCCCTGTGGCTCCGCAGCCGCAGGCGAAGCGTGTCGGCGGCAGCTTCATCCCGCCCAAACCGCTTGATCCCCGCCAGCCTTCGGGCACCGGCGCGGACCTGTTCGGCGGCGAGACGCTGTCGGCGCCCAAAGTTGACACCACGGAAAAGCAGCAGAAGAAGTCTCCTTCACTGTTTGAACGCTTCACGCTGCAGCGGAAGGAGGAAGTTGTTACGGCTCCCGCCCCCGTGCAATCGCGTGCGATCGAAGGCACAAACCTTTCGGTTGAAGCAGGCGGCAAGCAGGACGAAGACGAGCTGGACATTCCCGCCTTCCTGAGACGGCAGGCGAACTGATCCACGTCTTAAAAGACTCCGCTAGAGAAAACCCCCGGGAGCGATCCCGGGGGTTTTTCTTTGAGGGCGCAGGTCTGGTAAAGCCTTTATATCATTAAACAAAAAATATAGATTTGACATAAATCAAGCCTTTCTTCATATTGTCTGTAATTTTCGACGTATAGAAGGCCTCCCCATGAGCAGCACCGAAACATCCAAACTCGCACTCTCCACTGCCGTGGAAAAGCCCACCCTCAGCCAGCGTTTTGCCGATGCCGTGACGGGCACGATGGGGTCGTGGAATTTCGTGATCGGCCAGGCGGTCGTGCTGGCGGCATGGATCACGCTGAACACTACCACCATCCTTCCCATCCCGCATTGGGACCCGAACCTGATTTTGCTCAACCTCGCGCTCTCGACCGAAGCCGCGTTTGCCGGCGCATTTATTTTGATGAGCCAGAACCGCCGGTCGGAAAAAGACCGCGAGACGGCGGTGAATGATTATCAGGTCGACCTTGCCGCCGACGTCACGCTGAAAGAAATAAACCGTAAAATCGACACCATCCTCGCGGCGCTGCCGCCGGAACAGCTGAAGGCTGCGACAGACGCCCTGCGCGCCATTCCCGCTTCCACCAATGACAATGTGGATGCGGCAAAACCTGTGAAAAAGGCCGCAAATCCCGCGCCGTAGCCAAATAACGCCACAAACAAAAAAGCCCCGGCATTCCTGCTGGGGCTTTTTTGTTTGCGCGATCGCGCTTAGTTCGTCGGGCCTTTTTTCAGCAGACCGTCGAACGGCGTCACAAGGCGGACGCCGGTGATGTCGCGGGTATAGCTTGGCGGCCACGGATTGATATGCGCGCCCTGCAGGTTGAAGTCATAGGTCACGCCCTTCACGATCGGCGTGCCGTCGAGGTTCTTGTAGGTATTGAACGTGCCGGCGGTCGTGTGGATTTCGGTGTGCTGGCTGGGCAGATCTTTATCGACTTCGACGATGCCGGTCACTTTCGCGCGCACGGTTTCGGGTTCGTTTTTGACTTCATGATAAATGCCGGGACCGGCGAGGCCGCCCCAGACAAGGGCTGCGCCCAGAAATACGCTTGAAAGTTTCATGATCGGTCTCCAAAAATTATGACAACGAAAAGAGGCTTCAAATCCGTCCCCCTTATGCCCCAGATTCGTTATCAATATCAACAGCTTAATTTTGTAACACTCTGTTACAAAAGGTGACTTCTGATGCGCCGCCGCATTTGATACCAAGGTACTAGGAAGTTCCTTTCCTAACAGCTTCATCAACAACGGTTTTTCATCACATGTTGACCTCGGTTTACCAGCACACGATCCTGAATGCTTTCACCGTCACCGGTGTGGGCGTCCATTCCGGCGCGACCGCGAATATGACGGTGAAACCGGCAGGCACGGCTGAAGGCATCACCTTCATCCGCACCGATGTGACCGACAAGAACAACGTGATCCCCGCCCGCTGGAACGCCGTCGTCGACACGAAACTCTGCACCGTGCTGGCGAACAAGGCGGGCGTGACGATTTCGACCATCGAACACCTGATGTCGGCCTTCGCCGCACTTGGCATCGACAACGCGACCGTCGAAATCGACGGCCCTGAAATTCCGATCATGGACGGCAGCGCCGCCGCATTCGTGCAGGCGATCGACAAAGCAGGGCTCTTACGCCAGCAAGCGCGCCGCCACGTGCTGCGTGTGCTGAAAACCGTGTCGTATCAGGAAGGCGAAAAGGAAGTGTTCCTGTCGCCCGCCGATGGCCAGTTCTTCGGCTTTGAGATTTCCTTCGACAACGCCCTGATCGGCCGCCAGAAATTCACGCATTCCCTGAAGGAAGAAGCCTATCGCGCCGATATCGCCTCCGCCCGCACCTTCGGCTTCCTGCATGAGGTCGAGGCCCTGCGCAAGATGGGCCTCGCGCGCGGCGGCTCCCTCGACAACGCCATCGTCATCGACGGCGACAAGGTCCTGAACGAAGGCGGCTTGCGCTTCAAGAACGAATTCGTGCGCCATAAGATCCTCGATGCCATCGGCGACATCTACCTGATGGGCGTACAGCTGATCGGCCATTATCACGGCGTCAAGGCCGGCCATGCGATGAACAACAAGATCCTGCATGTGCTGTTTTCCCAGCCCGATGCCTTCGAGATCGTTGAACTGGGCGCCCCCGCCGCGCGTCCCGTCCTGCCCGCCGCCGCTATGTATGCGGATGCGGAACGCCCCGTCGCCGTGGTCGCCTAAGGGCGCTTTTTCGCCGTTTTTCCCGCTTTTAATGGGCTTTGAAACCATGGTATAAAAAGCCATGGCCAAGCGTTTCACATTTGTTCCTCAAAACCCGTCCCCCGCCCGCGCGGCTGTTGTCGCCTGCCTGTTCTCGGCACTCCTGCTCACAGGCTGCACGACCAAGGAAGAGCGCGAAGCCGCCGAAGTCGCCAAGGAAAAGCAGGTCGCTGTCGAGATCCTTTACAACAAGGCGCGCGAGACGCTGGAGGAAGGGGAATACTTCAAGGCCGCGCTGCGCTTCGACGACGTGGACCGCCAATATCCCTATTCGCAATGGGCGACGCGCGCGCAGCTGATGTCGGGCTATGCCCATTATAAGAACCTGAAATACCCCGAAGCCGTGCTGGCGCTGGACCGCTTCATTGAATTGCATCCGGGCGACCAGAACATCGCCTATGCCTATTACCTGCGTGCGCTGTGCTATTACGAGCAGATTTCCGATGTGCGCCGCGACCAGCGCATGACGCAGCTCGCGCTTGATAACCTGCGCCAGGTGGTTGAGCGCTACCCCGACAGCAAATACGCGCGCGACGCAGCGCTCAAGATCGACCTGACACAAGATCACCTTGCCGGCAAGGAAATGGAAATCGGCCGCTATTACCTCGAGCGCCGCCAGTACCATGCCGCCATCCCGCGCTTCCAGCGCGTGCTCGACAATTACCAGACGACGACCCATGTGCCGGAGGCGCTGCACCGCATGACGGAGGCGTATCTGTCGCTCGGCCTGAAGGACGAGGCGCAGAAGACCGCCGCCATCCTCGGCCACAACTATCCGCAGAGCGTCTGGTACAAGGACAGCTTCCGGCTGTTCAACAAGGATTACAAGGAAGGCGCGGAGCCTTCGATGTATGAACGCACCATCGGGAAAATTTTCTAGGAAGGCGTAAGGCATGCTGACGAGCCTGACCATCCAGAACATCGTGCTGATCGACCGCCTGCAGCTGGAGGCCGGTGACGGCTTGCTCGCGCTGACCGGCGAAACGGGTGCCGGCAAATCCATCCTTCTCGATGCGCTGGGCCTCGCGCTCGGCGCGCGCGCCGATAGCGGCCTTGTGCGTCATGGCGAGGACCAAGCCGCCGCCACCGCCTGCTTTGACATTCCCGCGAAACACCCTGTGAATGCGCTGCTGCGCGAAAAAGAAATCGCGGTATCCGATACGTTAATTTTACGCCGCACGCTCGGCCGCGACGGGCGCAGCAAAGCCTTTATCAACGACGCGCCCGTGGGCGTGCAGCTGCTGAAGGATGTCGGCGCGCTGCTGGTGGAAGTGCATGGCCAGTTCGAGACGCATGGGCTGCTCGACCCCGCCACGCACTTAAGCGTGCTGGATGTTTATGCGGGCATCGATTCCGCGCCTATTCGAAGCGCATGGAAAACATGGCGGCAGGCGAAGGAGCGTTTCGACCGCGCGATGTCGGATATCGAATCCGCGCGGATGCAGGAGGATTACCTGCGTTATACGGTGGCGGAGCTGGAAAAGCTCGACCCGCAGCCGGGCGAAGACGCCGTACTGTCGGAAAAACGCCAGCTGCTAATGAACCGCGAGAAAATGTCCGGCGCCTTCAGCCAGGCGACCAGCATCATCGAAAACGACAGCGGATTGCAGGGCCAGATGGGCAAGCTGCAGGCCGTGCTGGAACGCTTAAGCGATAAAGACCCGCAGGTGAAGCCGCTGGTCGAGGCGCTAGGTCGCGCGCAGGCGGAGATTTCCGATATCGCGTGGCAGGTCGAAAAGATCAAATCGGCCGGCGAGCGCAGCACCGAGCGGCTGGAAGATATCGAAGAACGTTATTTCGCCCTGAAGGAAGTCGCCAAGAAGCACCGCACGACCGTTGATGGCTTGGCTGCGATTTATGAGGACCTGTCACAAAAGCTGCGCCTGATCACCAATCAGGAAGAGGCGCTGGCAGAGATGCAAAAGGCGACCGCCGCCGCGCGTACCGTTTATATGGCGGAGGCGGAGAAAGCGACCGCAAAACGCCAGAAGGCAGCCGCGAAGCTGGCGAAAGCCGTGAACGCCGAATTGCCCGACCTGAAACTGGATAAGGCGAAAATCAGCGTTATCTGCGACAATGCAGCGGATGAAAGCGGCTGGTCGCCCGAAGGTTTCGACCATGTGCAATTCATGATCTCGACCAACCCGAACACGCCCCCCGGCGCGCTGCACAAAGTGGCATCGGGCGGAGAGCTGAGCCGTTTCATGCTGGCGTTGAAAGTCATCCTCGCCGAAACCAGCAGCATTCCGACCCTGATTTTCGACGAGGTCGATGCGGGCATCGGCGGCGCGACGGCGGATGCAGTCGGTGAACGCCTGCAGCGCCTTGCCAAAGAATATCAAGTGCTGGTCGTGACACACAGCCCGCAGGTCGCGGCGCGCGCCGCCAACCACTGGCATGTGGCGAAGTCGGAGAAAAAAGGCACCGTCACCACGCGCATCCTGCCGCTGGTCGCCGTCAACGAGCGTCAGGAAGAAATCGCCCGTATGCTGTCGGGCGCCGAAATCACCAAGGAAGCCCGCGCGCAGGCGGCGAAGCTGCTGGAAAACCATCCCCGCCGCGCGGCAAACGCGTAAAATTATGCCGCCGAAGAAAAACAAATCACCCGCCGCCGATACGCTCAACCCCATGGAAGCGACGCTGGAGGCTGATACGCTGCGCCGCCAGTTGAAACGGCACGACAAGCTGTATCATCAAAAAGACGCGCCGGAAATTTCGGACGCTGAATATGACGCGCTGAAAAACCGTCTGCGGGAGATCGAAGCAGCCTTCCCGAACCTGATCACGCCTGACAGCCCGACCCAGACCGTCGGTTACGCGCCCTTGCGCGAATTCAAGAAAATCCGCCATGCCGTGCCGATGCTGTCGCTCTCGAACAGCTTTGCCGATGAAGATGTGACAGATTTTGTCGACCGCGTACGTAAATTCCTGCTGATACCCGATGCTGAGAAAGTTGAAGTGCTGGCAGAGCCAAAAATCGACGGGCTTTCCTGTTCGCTCCGCTATGAAGGCGGCAAGCTCGTTTATGCCGCGACGCGCGGCGACGGGGAAGAGGGCGAAGACGTCACCGAAAACGTGAAAACGATCAAATCCGTGCCGCAAGCCCTACCCAAAAGCGTACCAGAGGTGCTGGAGGTGCGTGGCGAGATTTACATGACGCGCGAGGATTTCCGTGCGCTCAACAAGGCACAGGAAGAGGCTGGCGAGAAAATTTTCGCCAATCCGCGCAACGGCGCCGCAGGCAGTTTGCGCCAGTTGGACGTGCGCATCACGGCGAAGCGACCCTTGCGATTTTACGGCTATGCCATAGGCGAGGTTTCCGAAGCCTTTGCCGATACGCAGGAAGAAATCCGGCAGAAACTGAAGAAATGGGGCTTCGACGTGCCTGTGCCGTCGACCGTTGCGGGCAGCGCAGATGATCTGCTGGCCTTCCATGAAAAAGTTTATCACGCACGGCCTGAAATTCCCTATGACCTCGACGGGGTGGTGTATAAGGTCAACGACCTCGACTACCAGAAACGTCTCGGCTTTATCAGCCGCAGCCCCCGCTGGGCGACGGCGCACAAATTTCCGGCGGAGCAGGCGGAAACCATCCTGAAAAAAATTTCCATTCAGGTCGGTCGTACCGGTGTGCTCACGCCAGTCGCCGAACTGGAACCCGTGAATGTCGGCGGCGTGATGGTCGGGCGGGCGACGCTGCATAACGAGGATGAAATCGGCCGCAAGGGCGTTTACGAGGGCGCGCGCATCATCATCCAGCGCGCGGGCGACGTGATCCCGCAAGTGGTGCGCGTCGTGAACCCGCAGCCTGACAAGGTTTTCAAATTTCCCACAACATGCCCCGAATGCGGCAGCCTTGCGATCCGCGAGGAAGACGAGGCGGCGACTCGCTGCACCGGCGGCCTTGTCTGCCCCGCGCAGGCGGTGGAGCGGCTGAAGCATTTCGTCTCGAAATACGCTTTCGACATCGAGGGACTGGGCGAAAAAATCATTAAGGAATTCTGGGACGAAGGCATTATCAAGACCCCCGGAGATATTTTCCGCCTGTCAAAACACGCCGATGCGCTGAAAACCCGCGAAGGCTGGGGTGAGTTATCGG
Organism: Alphaproteobacteria bacterium; assembly: GCA_029266795.1. Taxonomy (GTDB): domain Bacteria; phylum Pseudomonadota; class Alphaproteobacteria; order Micavibrionales; family UBA2020; genus JAPWJZ01. The sequence goes on from JAQSWE010000022.1 coordinate 12,749, forward strand.
TCAAAAACCTGCTCGCTGCGGTTGAAGAACGCCGCACGATTGGCCTCGATCGCTTCATCTATGCGCTTGGCATCCGCCAGGTGGGTCAGGCGACGGCGCGCAAGCTCGCGCTGCATTACACAAGTCTCGATCATTTACTGGCGCAAATGGCAGAGGCGCAAGACCATGCCTCCACCGCCTATAACGCGCTTGACGATATCGGCGATATCGGCGCGTCGATGGCGGAAGATATCGTCGCGTTTTTCGCCGAGAAGCATAACCTCGAGGTCATTCACGACCTGCAACAAGAATTGAACGTGAAGGATTTCGAACGGCCCAAGACTGTCGAATCCGCCGTCACCGGCAAGACCGTCGTCTTCACCGGCAAGCTGACCAAGATGGGCCGCGACGAGGCGAAGGCGCAAGCGGAGTCGCTGGGCGCGAAAGTCGCGGGCGCGGTGTCGAAGAATACCGATTACCTGATCGCGGGCGAAGACGCGGGATCGAAAATGAAAAAGGCAGCGGAGCTCGGCGTCAAGGTTCTGACCGAGGACGAGTGGCTAATATTAATTTCCTGATGTCATCCCGGCGAAAGCCGGGATCCACGGACGGCTTCGCTTAATTCCAAAACTGACAGCCAACGGTGACGCGCCAGATGCGCAGTCCGTGGACACCGGCTTTCGCCGGTGTGACCGGAAGGTTATTTCTGCAGCTTGCCCTTCGCGGCCTTTTTCAGCGCGATCAGGTCATCCAGCGCCTTGTTCACGTCATCCGACATTTCGCGGCGTTCGAGAAAATCGCGGCCACCGGCGTTGCGGGTGAGGGACATTTCCAGCGCGCGGGACAGGATATCGGCAATCGCGACATCTTTCTGGTCGAGCGCAAGGCGCATTGCCTGCGTCACGAGGTCGCTGAGGCGCTGATATTGTTTCTTGTTGGCTTCGGGCATTTCTTCACACTCTCTGGTTTCTTTTTTTAATCGTTTTTTATATCCCGCCCAACATGCTTTGCATGTAAAACATGCGCAACAATTACATGCCGGGGGCGCGAGGGCTGCTGGGCGGGCTAAGCTTTTTTGGCGTCGGATTAGCGGCGAGGGTCACGCGGTCATTCAGGAACCCGTCGACTTCCTTCAGCCAGCGGTCGCGCAGCTCGTCGCGCTCCATCCAGATTTCATGAAGGGATTCTGCGATCTCGACTTTCTTCGCATTCGGCAGCAGCGTTAGTGCGCGTTCCTGCGCGGCGCGGTCGACGATGCGTTCCTGCCCCGACACTTCCATCAGGATCGGCGTCTTGATCGCTTTCAGGTAATCTTCGTCGTTCAGGACATCAATGGACGAGAACGTGTGATAAACCCAGCCATAGGTGGCGTCGCCGGTTTTCAGCGCGTCGTTGTTCTTGATGTTTTCGGCATCGACCGCGAAGCGCACAGGGTCGCTGGTCTTGTTGTTGCCCTTGAATGCCTCTTCCGCCCAGTCGGTGCCGCCGGGGATATATTTTTCGAGGTAATTGCCGGCCTTGGCGAATTTCGCCATCTGGCGCGCGAGTTTCTTCGGCATGCCATGCGTCACGATATCGATCATCGGGGATGTCAGCACGGCGGAATCGAATACGCCGTCATGTTCGTTCAGGTAGCGCAGCCCGATATGCGCGCCCATCGAATGGCCCATATATACGAGCGGTTTCTTCGCGGCAGGTTCGACGATTGTCGTCACAAACTGGTGCAGCGATGAAATATGCTCGTCATAGCCTTCCTGATGCGCCTTCTGGGGGCTTGCCTTGATGAACCGCTCCGACCCGCCCTGCCCGCGCCAGTCCATCATGTAGACGTCGAAGCCGCGGGCGTTCAGGTCGTGCATCACTTCGTAATATTTTTCGATATTTTCG
>JAQSWE010000250.1 GCA_029266795.1 Alphaproteobacteria bacterium
GAAGATGCGCCTCTGCGGCATCTTCTTTTCTTCCCTCATAATCCGCCGCGTAGGCGCGGCTGACAGCCTGCGGTATGTGAATTTCATTATACCTGCGCAGCATCTCTTTCTCCGCCGCCTTGAAAAGCGCGGCTGGAAAGGGCACTTGGCCGTGAAGCGCGTTGCCGAATTTGTTGACTGCTTCGTAGTTCGCCGGGTCACTGTCGATATCGGCGATCAACGCCTCGACATCGCTTTGCGAATACGATGCCTGAGCTGTCGCCGTGAATGTGTTCGAGAGAGCCAAGATGCACACCTAATAGAACAAAAATGCTTTGGCTGTTTTACCCCTGCAGAGTGATGAAGGCGCGAGAAACAAGGCTCTAAAATCGCACCCCCGCGAAGGCTCGGGAATGGGAATACAATATCAAACCATCCACATTATGTCAATAAATACGGGTAAATGATATTGATATTATTAGATTTTTTCTTCGTGCTCGTCCGACGTAATCAGCCGCGCCCCGCGCTGCCAGGTCACATAATTCCACACCCAGTTCAGCATGACGGATGCGCGGTTACGCAAGCCGATCAGGAAGAAGATATGGGAGACGCTCCATAGCAGCCAGCCAATGAAGCCCGTTGCCTTCAGCCCCGGCAGCACGACAATCGCGCTGTTGCGCCCGATGGCGGCGACGGTGCCGATATCTTTATATTTGAAATTTTCCGGCGGCTGGCGCTGCTCCACGATCGCGCGGATGCGTTTTGCCGCAAACACGCCCATCTGTTTCGCCACCGCCGCCACACCGGGCAGCGGTCTCGCCGCGCCATCGGGCGTGAACGCCGCCGTGTCGCCGATGACGAACACGCGCGCATCTCCCGCGACGTTAAGGTTGATGTCCACAATCACGCGCCCTGTTTTGTCCACCGGCGCGGAAAGCCAGATGCCGGCAGGCGATGCCTTCGCCCCCGCCGCCCATATCACCGTTTTCGCGGCGATGCGTTGACCGTCGACAACGACGCCGTTTTCATCGACATCCTCGACGCGACTGCCGGTCATGACGTCAACGCCCATTTTTTGCAGCGTCGCCATCGCATTGGCCGATAGCTTTTCCTCCAGCGTGTGCAGGATGCGCGGGCCCGCCTCGACAAGGATAATGCGCGCCGATGCGGGGGCGATGACGCGGAAATCATCGGCAATCGAATGGCGCGCAAGCTCGGCAATCGCGCCCGCCATCTCCACGCCCGTCTGCCCGCCGCCCACGATGACGAAGGTCAGCAGCGCGGCGCGTTCATGTTCCGCGCTTTCCGCCTCCGCCCGCTCGAACGCCAGCAATATTTTCTGGCGCAGGCTGGTGGCATCGGCGATGGTCTTGATGCCGGGCGCGTTTTTCTCCCAATCATCGCGGCCGAAATAACTGTGATGCGCGCCTGTTGCGATGATCAGGTGGTCCCACGGTATCGTGCGCCCGCCTTCCGTCGTCACCACGCCGGCCTGCCGGTCGATGCCGGCCACGGCATCCAGCAGCACGGTCGTGTTTTTCTGGCGGCGCAGGATATGGCGGATTGGCCATGCGATATCGGCGGGCGACAGCGCGGCCGTCGCGACTTGATAGAGCAGCGGCTGGAACAGGTGGTAATTGTGGCGGTCGATGACGGTGATATCGACAGGCAGGCCCGTCAGCGCCTGCACCGCCGCAAGCCCGCCGAAGCCCGCGCCGATAATGACAACGCGCGGATAGCCGCCCGTCGGTTCCTGCGGCGCAGTATGTGACTTGTCGTTTTGCTGTGCCATGCGCCGCCGCCTCTTAGATCGTTACCCGGCCTATTCTAGATCATGAATGCCGTGGGGAACAGGCTCGTTTCAACCGCAATAAAAAAGCGCCGCAGCCGGTGGCTGAGACGCTTTTTTAATCAACCGTCAGGCGCCGTTGCTAGCTGCCGAGACGCTGCAAGGATTTCGCGACTTCGCGGCGCAAAGGGCTGAAAGGCCGCGCGATCGCGTCGACCACCAGGGATAACGGCGAGGGCGATCCCTCCCGGACCATCGAAAAGGCGAGTGCCGCCATTCCGTCCTTGCGAAGGGCGGCGTTAATTACATTCTGCGCCTCGTTTTTTTTGCTGCGCGGCACGGCAAGATAGATGTCTGAGTCGCCTTGCGCGATAATTTCGCAGGGGATTTTTTCTTGTGAGAGCCCGGCAAGGATAGCAGCCTTGCTGGAATTGCCGTCATATGTGACGTCTCTTACGACAACGCCGCCGGACGTTTCCTTGACATGCACTTTATCGAAGGCGTAGCCCAGCACGGTGGCATGTTCGGAGAACAGCTGGATTTTCTTTGCAACTTTGTCGAACGCATTTTTCATGGCAACCTCTTTGAAAGAACACGAATATTTATAGGGGACCCTTATTATTATGTCTATTTTAATTTGCAAAACATTGATTTATAACATTGTTTTTCTCTCTTAGCTCGCCATTCCGATTGCACACAAATGCGCATCCTTACTCTCACTGGCCGGTAAAGAGGGACAACGTACATCCGCTACCGCTACGGGTTTCAGTTCGGCGCTGTCCGGCGTTCATCACAGCATAATCGTCGCGGGGCGCGCGTTCCTGATCCACATTGCCTTTTCAACCGAGCCGCCGGTCACATGCGCATGAGCACCTCGGGACTGATGATCCTTGGCATCGCGCAGATGAAATCCCCCGGCCACGCCTGATTATGTATTCGCCAACTGCCACTTTTTCAGGGAAATCAGTACCTGATCCGGTATAATAGGATTATGCAGTCCCTGTTAAACGAAATCATCGTCGGGCATCTTTCGGCCTTTATGCTGGTGTTCATGCGCACCGGCATTGCGCTGATGATTATGCCGGGCATCGGCGACAGTTTCGTGGCGCCGCAGGTGCGGCTGCATTTCGCGCTGGCCTTTGCGCTGGTCCTCACGCCCTTCCTGGCCCCCGTGCTGCCGCCCCTGCCCGCCGCCGCGCCCGAGCTTGTTACGCTGCTGCTGTCGGAGGCGTTTATCGGCATGTTTATCGGCACGGTCATGCGCATCATGATCACCGCGCTTGATACTGCAGGCGGCGTGATTTCAATCCAGTCGGGCTTTGCCAACGCGCTGGTCTTCAACCCCATGACGGCGTCGCAGGGCTCGGTCGTGGGCGCGCTGTATTCGATCACGGGCGTGACGCTGCTCTTCGTTTCCAACATGCATCACTACATGCTGGCCTCGGTGGTCGACAGCTACACGCTGTTTCCGGCCCTTGCCAAAACGCCCGACATGAAGCCGATCATGGATGTCGCGGTGCAGACGGTTTCCGCCGCCTTCCGCATCGGCATCCAGCTGGCGACGCCGTTCCTGATTATCGGCACGATCGTGCAGTTCGGCTTCGGCCTGCTGGGACGCCTGATGCCGCAGATCCAGATCTTCTTCCTCGCGCTGCCCGTGCAGATTTTGATGGGCCTTGTGATGCTGACCATGGTGTTCTCGGCCGGTATGATGTTCTGGATGAACAGCTTCGACGCCCTCGTCAACGACGCGCTGAATCCATAGGGGAGAAGCATGTCGGAAAACGATACAGATGACAGCCAGAAGACAGAAGATCCGACACCGAAGAAGCTGGAGGAAGCGCGAAAACGCGGCCAAGTCATCTATAGCCGCGAAGTCACCAACTGGATCATGCTCTTCACCATCACGATGCTGGTATTAATCGCCGGCCCCGGCATCATGGAAGATTTATCGGCGACGCTGAAAACCTTCCTCGCCGACCCGCACATCTACCCGACCGACGGCAAGGGGCTGATGGCCGTTTCCAAGGATCTTTTCTGGGCGGTCATGGGCGACCTCTTGCTGCCCTTCGGCATCATGATGGTGATGGGGATTTTGTCGGGCTATATCCAGACCGGCCCGATCTTCACCGCCGAAACGATGAAGCCGGATATCAAAAAAATATCGAT
>JAQSWE010000251.1 GCA_029266795.1 Alphaproteobacteria bacterium
AAAAAACAACAGCAAACCGCGCTTTTTCCTGTTTTCACGCATAACGCGAATAAAGAAATTCAAGGATTTGATAATGAAGAAACTACTGCTCTTGGTGGTCGGCAGCACGGCTGCAGCAATATTAATCGTTTTCATCGGCTTATTTTTCTTCTTTAAACCGATTGTTGAATCCCAACTTCAGTCGAGCGGGTTCCAGAAAGCGGTGGTTGAGAACGCTGCTTTCAGCTTTAGCGGCACTACTCTGAAAAATCTGAAGCTCGATGCAGACGGAAATGAAATCCGCGATGTGAAAATTTCCACGACACTCGCCGATGCGCGCAAGCGCCAGTTAACGAAGGTGGAGATTGAAGGTGTGCGCCTGAGCTGGCCGCTCGCGGCATCTTCGCCGTCTTCCTCGACTGGCCCGCTGGATCTTCATGCAAAAGACATAACGTTTAAAGACGTCGTCCTCACCATCGCGACGCCGTATGGCCCCCTGCCCCTGAAAATGGAGGGAACGCTCGTCGATAAAGGCCAACTGTATCAGGCTGACGCGACCGTTAGCAGCGAAGCCGCATTTGCCAAAATAAACGGCAAGCTGCGCGTCATCATCAGCAAGGCGACGCGCCGCATGAACGTGCGGTATGACATCGCCGAGGGCAGCTTAACAACTCCCGATATCGAGATGCTCAAACTCGCGGGCTGGATGGAGGCGGAGATCATCCCCGGCCGCGAACTGCCCGCGATCAATGCGCAACTGGGCGTGGGGGCCATGCGGCTCTTCAAGGTGCCGATGGAAGGCACGACACTTCATATGACGTCAACTGCCGAAAAAACCGAAGCACTGCTCGAAGGCAACGTCATCAACAATTCGGGCGATGTCAAAATCGAATTGCGCGTCGACCATACCGATAAGGCCGTCGATAAAATGTCGCTGCGCGCCGAAACGAAGCTGCAGAACCTTTCCGCGCTCGACCTCGCGGAGATGGAAGGCCGCGGCAACCTGTTGCTCGCCGCAACCGGCGAGCATGTCCGGGACACCAGCTGGACAGATGTGGCGCAATGGAAAAACCTGCAAGGCAGCGCGGGCATTGATATGGAGAAACTCTCCCTGCCCGGCCTGATGTCGGGCGCGCAGGCGCTTGGTTCCGTCACGCTATCGCTCGATCCCGCGACGCAGCGCCTCACCATCTCCGCAACGACCGATGAACTATCATTTCAGGCAAAAGTCAGGGCCATCGGCAATCGCGTCGCGCAGCTGCGCATTCCGCTTAACAGTGGCAAGCCTGCCTCTGTCATCTGGGACAACAAACTGAAGACGCTGCAAGTCGTTATGCAGGGTGCAGAGATTGCGGCATTGGATTTCTGGGGCAAGAAGATCAATACCGACCTGACAGCCCATCTGGCTGACGCGCCTATCCTAGAAGGAAAGCTCGATATCGGCGATTTGAGCCACAAGGCGCAGCAGCGCTATTTCGTACCTGTGCGCGCGAATATGCAGTTCGTATCCATGAGCAGCGTCAAGGGCGGCACGGGATACACCGGCGCGATATCTGAAAAGAACGGCTGGATCTCCGCCAAGCTGGAAGGTCGTCATGACGGCAATACGGGCAAAGGATTTTTGTCCGTCAGTATCCCGCCAACCAATTTCGCCGAGGGGGTCGCTCAGGTCGCGATGGCGTTCCCCGTCACGCAGAGTTATTTCATTGACGGCTTTGGCTCCGTGGGCCTTTCCGCAAATGTGACTTGGGTGAAGGGCAAGAACGGCTACACGACCGGCACCACAGGTCAGCTGTATCTGAAGGATTTCACCTGCAATGTGCGTGACAACGTCATCACGGGCATCAACACAGTCATGAACCTGACCAGCCTTGCGCCGCTGACACTGCAGCAGCAGACCGTGAGCGTGGGGGGCTTGAATGTCGGATTGCCGTTGACCAGCGGCGTTGCGGTCGTGAGCCTCGATGCGAAACAGAATTTCTCGCTGCACAGCGCGGAATGGCAAGCGGTCGGCGGCAAGATCACCTCGAGCCCCTTCACGATGCCGTTGAGCACGATGAACACTGCCGTGACTCTATCCGCCAAGGCGCTCGATTTGCAGCAGCTGTTCCAGATCGCCCCGCTCGAAGGATTGACGGCCGACGGTAAAGTCGACGGCAATATTCCGGTGCAGATCAACAACGGCGTTTTCTCCATCGTCAACGGCACGCTGCAGACGACAGGCACAGGCGTCATCCGCTACAACCCCGCAAAGCCCCCGCCCTTCCTGCAGAACACGACGCAGCAGCAGATCATCGACCTGAAAGCTGCGCTGGCGCAGTTCCACTATGACTCGCTCGGAGTTACCATTAACGGGGAAATCGGGAAATCGCAGCAGGTGCAATTGCGCATTCGCGGCAAAAACCCGTTGTTTTATGCGGGAAAACCAGTGAATTTTAATTTAAATGTGGAAGGCCCCATCGAAAATATCATAAGATACAACCCGGGCAGCAACCGGATCCCCGATACGATCCGCAAGCAGCTGGAAACATACGAGGCGAACCATGCAAAATAGCAAACTGACACTCCTGACCGCCCTTCCCGCGCTCTGCGCCGGCATGAGCGTTATCGCGATGACGGCCTGCACCCCGACCGTGAAGGTCGAGGCGCCCGACAAGCCCATCGAAATCAACATGAACATCAAGATCGAGCAGGAAGTGCGCGTGAGGGTCGAAAAAGACCTTGAAGCGGCCTTCGCCAACGACCCCGAACTGTTCGGCGTCGACACCAAACCCGTTGAGGAGAAAAAACCATGACCAATATTTTGAAGAAAGCGGCAATGGTCTGCGTTGCCCTGTTCATGTCTGCATCAATCGCCTTCGCAGCATTGTCCCTGCCGGCGGCGAAAGCCGAAGGCCTTGTCGGCGAAAAACCCGACGGCCTGCTGGGCATCGTCACCACCGCCCCTTCGACCGAAGTGCAGGCACTGGTGAACAGCACCAACAGCCAGCGCATGGCGAAATACAACGGCATCGCGTCAAAAAACAACACACCGATCGACCAGATTCAGGCCCTCGCCGGTCAGAAGCTGATCGGCTCGACCGCTCCCGGCGAGTTCTTCATGAACGCATCGGGCGGCTGGCAAAAGAAATAATCTTTTCTGACGGAATTGAAAAAACAGGCCGTGCAAACGGCCTGTTTTTTTATGCGGCGAATTCGCGTTTCGTGTAGCCCTGCATGTAGAGGATCGATGTCAGATCGGTATGACGGATTTGATACGGCGTTGCGGCAACTACCGCCGGCTTGCCGAAATAACCCACCCCTGCCCCCGCCGTCTGCAGCATGGGAATATCGTTCGCGCCGTCGCCCACCGCAACCGCGACGCGCGGGTCGAGGCCGAGGGCGCGGGCTTCATCCTCGACCGTTTTCTTCTTGGTGTTCTTGTCGATGATCGGCGGCGTCACTTCGCCTGTCAGCATGTCGTATTCGATGCCGAGGCGGTTGCCGATATTCTTGTGAAAACCCAGCGTCTGCGCGACAGGTACAGTAAAGAAATCGAAACCGCCTGAAATGAGAACGCATTGCGCGCCGTGGCGGCGCATGGTGCCGACCAGCGTTTTTGCGCCTTTGGAATAATGCACCTGATCGAGCGTTTCCTGCAGCGCTGATACCGGCATGCCGCGCAGCAGGGCCACACGCATGCGCAATGCTTCGGCAAAATCTATTTCTCCACGCATCGCCTGCTGCGTGATCGGCGCGATTTTATCCTTCAGCCCGAAATGCGCGGCGAGTTCATCAAGCGTCTCGCCCTCTATCATGGTCGCGTCCATATCTGCGACCAGCAATTTCTTGCGGCGGAATTCGTCCTTCGCCTGCACGAACACGTCGCAGCCCTCGAAATCTTCAAACGACTTGCGCAACGCGACAGTTAAAGCTTCGTGATGCGCAGGCACAGTCAGGTCA
>JAQSWE010000252.1 GCA_029266795.1 Alphaproteobacteria bacterium
CAGTCGCGGCAAAACACAACCTGTCGCCGACCCAGATGGCAATTTCGTTTTGCAACCGCCAGCCGTTCCTGACCTCCACCATCATCGGCGCGACGACGATGGAACAGCTGAAGTCCAACATCGCGGCGAAGGACGTGAGATTGAATGACGACGTGGTGAACGACATCAATGCCGTCCACGCCCTCATCTCCAACCCCTGTCCTTAAATATGTTGCGCCTGTTCACCGGCATCGAACTGCCCATCCTGCTCCGCCAGCGCCTCGCGTTGCTGGAGGGCGGGATCGATGGCGCGAAATGGACAACGCGCGAGAATTTTCATTTGACCCTGAGTTTCATCGGCGAAGTCAGCGAACAGGTCGCCGAAGATGCGCATGACGCGCTGAGTGGCATCCGTATGGAACCATTCCAATTGGAATTAAAAGGAACCGGAAGCTTCGCCAAGGGTACAGATGTGAAAGTCCTGTGGGTCGGCGTGCAGCACAATGACGCGCTGCACCGGCTGAAGGACAAAATCGACCGTGCGCTGGCGAAATACGATGTGCCGGTCGAAAAACGCAAATACGTGCCGCATGTCACGCTGGCGCGTTTCCGTTTGCCGCCCGAAGAAGCCAAGATCGCGCAATTCATGGCGACGCATAACCTGTTCAGCGGCGACGCCTTCGACGTCGAACATTTCACATTGTTCCGGACGCATCAGACGAAACACGGGTCGGAATACGAGTCGCTGGCGGAATATCCGCTAGGAGGCGGCTTTGCGTAATTCACTCATAAGAATAGCCACATTTTTCGGCTGCTCATTCGCCATCCTTTATTTCGGCGTGGCGCTTATGTTTCCCGAGCCGGTAGATGATGCTGATATGGCAGCAGTAAAAGATGCTTTGAGTGCGCAGATTTCGGCGGGCAAGACTGAGATTCCCGTCTCGGAAATTTTTCCGCAGCGGGATTTCGGTGGCGCGCAGTTTTGCATGAAATCCTTTGAAAGTGAAACCGGCATATACGGTCTCTCTTTCTTTTCTCAGCCCTCTTCCCAAAAAAATGCAAGCCAACAAGCTGCTTCCGTGGAGGCCAAAAGCATGGCGACTTTTACGCGCTCGGTTCGGGCAGGAGGTCGCACATATCGCTTTAATTTTGAAGATGCCAGAAAATGGGATTGCGCCCCATATGTAAGCGCAGTATTCCGCGTGGTTCAGGATTCTCAAACCGAGCGTTTCAGCTTGCTGCTGACAGAAAGAACCGGCCCTACTAAGAAATAACTCCGCAGATTTCCTTGATGATATCGTCCAGCGTCTTGCCTTCCGCGCGGGCGGAGAAATGCAATGCCATGCGGTGCTGGAGGATGGAGGGGGCGAGCGCAATCACGTCGTCGAGCGAGGGGGTGTAGCGGTTTTCCAGTAGCGCCTTCGCACGCGCCGCCAGCATAAACGCCTGACCCGCACGCGGACCTGGCCCCCAGCTGACATGGCGTTTCACAGAGTCGAGCGAAGATTGTTCGGGGCGGCCGGCCTGTACGAGTTTCAGGATGCCGTCGACAACCTTCTGGCCGATGGGCAGCTGGCGCACGATGGCCTGCGCGGCCACGATATCGGCGGCGGTGAAAACGGGCGTCGCTTTTTCCTGCGTCATGCCGGTCGTCGCCAGAATCATTTTGCGTTCTTCCAAAATGCTGGGATAGCCGATATTCACCTGCAGCATGAAACGGTCCAATTGTGCTTCCGGCAGCGGATAGGTGCCTTCCTGCTCCAGCGGGTTCTGCGTCGCCATCACATGGAAGGGGCGCGGCAAGTCATAGGTCGTGCCGCCGACGGAGACCTGATATTCCTGCATCGCCTGCAGCAGCGCCGATTGCGTGCGCGGGCTGGCACGGTTGATTTCGTCGGCCATCAGCAGCTGGCAGAAAATCGGGCCGCGGATAAACTTGAACGATTTTTCGGCATCGGTGCCGGATAGAATTTCGGAGCCGAGAATATCGGCGGGCATCAGGTCGGGCGTACATTGCACGCGCTTTGAATCAAGGCCGAGCACGGTGCCGAGCGTGTCGACCAGTTTCGTTTTACCCAAACCCGGCAACCCCATGATGAGGAAGTGGCCGCCCGACAAAATCGCCGCCATGCAGAGCGAAACGACATTTTCCTGACCGATGATGACCTTGTGGACGCTTTCCTTTGCGTCCTTCAGCTGCTTCGCCAGCGTCGCGACTTTGCGCTCGAGGTCCGAAGAAATCACTTCATTGGTGGAAGGCTGGGTGTTGGTCACATTGTTCGTTGCGTTGGTGGTCATGATGAATGGCTCACTTTGTTTTGAAGTACCGGACAGTTAATAAGGTAGCAGCACCAAGGGCGAATGCAAGCACAATGGCCTCGCCCAAGCCCGCAACACCGTTGTGGAAAGACGGCAATCCGCCCGCAAGGGAGGCGCCCAGCGTCAGCAGCGACGCCCCCGCCACCACCGCGATCAGGTTCGTCATCCGCCTTGATTGCAGCGCGGCCAGCCGATGCGCCACGCGGTCGCAGGTTTTTTCCATACGCGCGGCTTTCTGGTCCAGCGCGCGGAACACATCGCCCATGATCCAGGTGATGCGCAGCATGTCCCATAAAATAATCGATTGCGGGTCCAGCTGGTTGTCGTAGTCGTCATAGACAGATTTCAGGAATCCGGTCCGCGCCAGCGCGTCGTCCATATGCGCCATCTCGCGCTCCAGCGCCTGCGCGGTTGTCGCGCGGCGCAGCGCGGCCTCGTTGCCCAGGTAAAACAAATCGCGGTCCATATCCTGCAGCGCGGCGTAGAACACATTCTTCGCGCGCACCACGCTGCGCAGCTTCGCAATGTCGCCTTCATGCACCGCGTCTTTCAAATACACGACGCAGGAATTGCCGAAGCCCGGATAAAACGCGATATCGGGCCGCACCGACCCGTCCTTGATTCCCGCGTTGCGCCCGCCATAGGCCAGCGCCTTGCATTCTTCGCGCTTCTGCGCAAATTCCTCCGGCGTCTTGCAGGGGATGGAAAACACGCGATGCACCCAGAACAATTCGCCGATGCGCTGGCGCAGCGTCGTGCCTTGCCATGTCTCGTCATCGGCTTCGGGTTCGTTGTGGTAATTCAGCAGCACATATTCCGGCGGCAATGTCTTTGCCACTTTTGTCACAGTGCTGTGGAACAGCTCGGTGAAGTCGGGCAGCGAGGAGCTGAGCGTTTCCGCCAGCTTGCGGTACTGCGCCAGCGTAAGGTCTTTCGTCGCCACGATGCGCCCGCGGATCTGGCAGGACGCATAACCGTAATCGTACAAAAATATCGCGAGTTTTTCGATGTGGAAACTGCCGCCGGGGCTTTGCTTCGCGCCGGCCTCCAGCGGAATGACCTCGGCGGGTAAATGGAATTCGGCGAGGATTTCTTCCAGATCGTCATCCTCGAACGACCGCGCGATCAGGTAGCGAGGGATGATGGTCTCGCCCTGAAAATTGTCGACGTCGAAGGCAAGGTGGCTGACGCGCGCGTGGAAGCCCGGGCATTCCCAGCGGCCAAGGTAGAGGTCGTCGAGTGTTGCGGATAATTTGCGCTGGAAATCGCGGTAACCCGCATTCAGCAAGGCCTGAGAATCCAGCACAATGCCGGACCGCATCGGGCCGTTATAAAACATCTCGATCTCGTCGCCTGCCGCCAGAAAAATCGCCACAGCCTTATCCCCCGTCTGGCGTTCATGCCGCCAGAGTCCTATAATACGGGCAAGGTATTGAAAAATGATGAAAAAGCCCGAAGACACGCCGCCCGAACAATACGACATCAAAATCCTGAAAAACGGGACGTGGCTGTATAACGGCACGCCGATCAATAGACATAATCTTGTAAAATTATTCGCAACCGTGCTACAAAAGGACGCTGAAGGCCGCTACTGGCTGATCACGCCCTATGAGCG
>JAQSWE010000253.1 GCA_029266795.1 Alphaproteobacteria bacterium
TTCGCCATTGAATTTTTCTTCGAGGCGCATGGCCCAGTTGCGGCCGCTCTCGACGATTTCTTTCAGGGGCTCCAGATACATGCTCTCGTCCTGGCCTTGCGCGTTCAGCACGGCGCGGCGTTTCAGGCCGGCTTCCGACAGGGCGAGCGCGTTTTTCGCGATGTCCTGCACGGTCGTGTTCATGAATTTGGTCTGCAGGCCGGTCTCTGGCGTCATGACGCGCAGGTAATCGCGGTCTTGGTTGTCCCAGTCCTTGACCATTTCATACGCGGCATCGAGCGATTGTTTATCGTACAGCAGGCCGACCCAGAATGCGGGCAGCGCCTTGATCATTTCCTGCGGGCCCACATCGGTGCCGCGCATCTCGAGGAAGCGGCGCACGCGCACTTCCGGCCAGATCGTGTTCAGGTGGTTCTGCCAATCGCCGATATTCGCGCGCTGGCCCGGCAGGATGCCGAGATTGCCGTCCATGAAATCCTGGAACATCGCGCCCTTGGCATCCAAGAAAGTCGTGCCTTTGTACACGCCCAGCATGGGCATGGTGTTCAGCGCGTAATCGGTAAACATTTCAAAACCGAAGCCGTCGTCGAACGCGATCGGCAGCATGAAGCCGTAGCGGCCGCCCATGCTCTTGTACAGTTTATGGCTGCGGGTGGATTGATAGCCCGACAATTCGCCCTTTTCAAACGGGGACGTCGCGAACATGGCAACCGCGATCGGCTGCAGCGACAGCGAGACGCGCAGCATCTTCACCATGTCGGATTCCGACTGGTAGCCCATGTTGACCTGCACGGTGGAGGTCGAGGACGCGACATCGGCGGCGGTCGGGAATTTCTTTTCGGCGAACCAGTCGAACAGCGCCTTGTAGCGCGATTTCGGCATCAGCGGCAGGTCTTTGGACAAATGCGTCGGGTGGAAGCCCATCGCCAGCATGCCATAGCCCAGCTGCGCGGTGACGTCGACCGCTTCCTTAATCGTACGGTCGGTCTCGTCGGCGTTCTGGTGGACGTTTTTCAGCGGCGCGCCGCCCAGTTCCATCTGCCCGGCGGGCTCGAAGGTCCAGTTGGTGTTGCCCTTTTCGACCGACAGGACGATGCCGTTTTCGGGCGCGGCTGCGCTCCAGCCCTTGTCGGTGACCATTTTCGCGATGAAATCTTCTATGCCGGCGCGGCCGTTTTCGCCCTTGAAGGGCACGGGCTTGTTATCTTCGAGATAGAAAGGCGGCTTTTCGTGCTCGACGCCGATCAGGCGTTTTTCGGCAGGGGTATTCCCGCCCTCGAACCATTCGACGAGTTCGCGTTTACTTTCGATCGGTTTCTGATCGACTTTGCTGGCACTGGACATAATTCACACACTCTTTGCGCATTAAATTTCATTTTGATGCTTCCTGCCACTGCTTCCGCGCACGTTAACCGTGTCGTTGAATCCGGAAAAATGACAGATGCCCCAATCTATACGGAAAGAGGTGCTTATGTCAATGTTTATGCGAATTAGGTAATTTTATTACAAAATCAGGCTTTTTGCGCCCAAGATTGGGCCACGGCGAGGGCCGCCACGGCCGCCGTCTCGGCCTTTAAGATACGCGCGCCGAGCGACACGGGCAGGGCAAAGGGCTGGCGGGAGATAAAAGCGATCTCCGCTTCTGTAAAACCACCCTCCGGCCCTATTAGTATGGCCAGCGGGGTGTCGTGGGGCAGTTTCTGGAGCGTGGCGGCCAGCGGCGGCGCTTCGCCCCTCTCATGGCAAAAGATGAGCTTTCTGGATGGAGCCCATGTTTCAAAAAGGATTTCTAAATCGCCAAGGTCGGAGACCTGCATGATGTCGAGCCGCTCGCACTGCTCCGCCGCGTCATTGGCGGTCGCCTGCAGCCGGTCGCGGTTGATGCGGGAGACGACGGTGCGTTCGCAGAGGACCGGGAAGAACTGCGCGGCGCCCAGCTCTGCCGATTTTTCAACCATAAAATCAAAGGCTTCTTTCTTGATCGGCGACGCGAGTATCCAGATGTCTTCCGATGCGCTTTGTTCATCTATTTTCTCAAAAAGCGTGATGATCGCTTTCTTTTTGCTGAGTTCTGTCAGGCTTGCCAGCCATTCGCCGTTGCGCCCGTTGAAAACGCGCAGCTGCGTGCCTTCCGCCGCCCTCATCACGTTTCTCAAGTAATGATGCTGACCCTCTGACAACTCGATTATTTCGCCGCCGCTTAAGTTATCGGCGGGGACGTAAAGGCGGCTGAGGGTTTTGTGGGCGTCGCGTGTCATTGAAAAAGACTAGCATTGATATACACTTCAATTCAAATGGCGACCGACATTAAAAACAGCGCCGCGATTTTCAGCATTTTGCCGAAACGCGCCCATCCCTATGCCAAGCTGATGCGGCTCGACCGGCCGATCGGCACCTGGCTGCTGCTGCTGCCGGGGTGGTGGAGCATCGTGCTGGCCGCGGGCGGCTTCGCCCATATGACGAAACATCATTACTTTATTATGGCGATGTTCGCCGCGGGCGCGGTGCTGATGCGCGGCGCGGGCTGCGTCGTGAACGATATCTGGGACCGAGACCTTGACGCCAAGGTGGAGCGCACCCGTTCCCGCCCCCTGCCCGCCAAGCAGGTGAAAGTCCGCCATGCGGCGATTTTCCTGATTATCCTGCTGCTGGTCAGCCTTGGCATCCTGCTGACCTTTAACCGCCTGACGATCCTGCTGGGCTTCCTGTCGCTGCTGCTGGTGGGGATTTATCCGCTCATGAAGCGCGTGACGTGGTGGCCGCAAGCCTTCCTCGGCTTTACCTTCAACTGGGGCGCGCTGATGGGCTGGGCGGCGGTGACGGGCAGCCTTGATGTACCGGGTGGCGCGCTGCATTCCCCGCCGCTGTGGATTTATCTGGGCGGCATCCTGTGGACGCTTGCATATGACACGATCTATGCGCATCAGGACAAGGAAGACGACGCCATCATCGGCGTGAAATCGACCGCCCGCCTGTTCGGCAACCGCAGCAAGATTTTCGTCGGCCTCTTCTTCGCCCTCGCCCTCGTCTGCTTCGGCGTCGGAAAATTCTTCGCCGCCGAAAGCCACCTCACCCAATTGCTCATCATCCTCCCCGTCGCCCATGCGATGTGGCAGCTGCAAAGCTGGAACATGAATAAAGCGGATAGCAGCCTTGCCAAGTTCAGGTCGAACAGGGATTTCGGGTTGTTGATGCTTATTCTGTTTGGATTTTAAAGTGAATCTAAACGCTGCAATGAATGCACTCAGAAAAGTTTCCCCCTCAAAGGATGCTTATCAATCAGAACTTGCATGCGCATTTTGGGGAACTGTCTATTTATTTTTACCACTGATATTAATTACATATGCAGTGGACCATTTCAAATACCGACAATCTTGGGAATGGGCATCATACACGCTTGCGGCCCTGCCAATATTTTCAGGTCTATCCTTCTTAGGAAGCTTTTTATTTTTAAAGGCGACGAAGGTGGATATACATGAAGAGTACGTCGTCAAAAAAAACTCCCATAAGAATAAGTTCAAATTTATCACCGAACGCCTAACTGATAACGGCTTTTTCCCCGTTCTCGAAGAGATGTTCTCAATTATGTATTTTTTACCATTATTTATATTTTTGCCTTTGTGGATTCTAGCGATTGCATCCCCAGGCGCAGAAAAATTTGTCACCAATGCAGTTGTATGTTGGGTAACAGCAGGTCTGCTGCTGTTTGTTGCGCCGCGTCTCGCGCTCTACCTCCCCCTCACTTTAAATATCCAAGGGAAGAAATATTTTTCTACAAAAGATCATCCAGCTCCGGCGGATGATAATTCGGCCCCTTGAGCACCTTGCCGTCTTCGCGGCGGATGGGTTTGCCGTCGTCGCCAAGTTTCGACATGTTGCTGTCGTGGACGCGGTCGAAGACTTTGTCGAT
>JAQSWE010000254.1 GCA_029266795.1 Alphaproteobacteria bacterium
GCCTGATCGAGCAGCAGGAACGCCGTTTCGCGCACCAGATCGGGATGCGTGTCGTTCGCCACGAAAGCCTTCAGTTTCGTGATGACCGGATGGCCGTCGTTTATTTCAAGGATCGGGCGCATCTTGTCTTCATAGGCCTGGGATTTCTTCAGCACGCGGTTCATGTGCATGTCGATCGAATTTTCCGGCGCGACGAGGCAGACGGGGCTGTCGACAAGGCGGTCGGACACCGTCACGTCGTTCACTTCGCCGACCAGCAATTCCTTCAGGCGGGTCAGCAGCGCGGCGGTTTCGGTTTTCGCGTTTTCGTCCTTCGGCTTGTCGTCATCTTTCTTGTCCGTCTTGATTTTCGACAGGTCGGACGCGCCGCGCGTGACGGACTTGAATTTCTTCTGCTTGTATTCCGCCTGAATCGGCAGCCAGAATTCGTCGATGGTGTCTGTCATGAACAGCACTTCGACGTCCTTTTTGCGGAACGCCTCCAGCTGCGGAGAATTGCGCGCGGAATCGAGCGTGGGGCTGGAGATGTAGTAAATCTGGTCCTGCCCTTCCTTCATGCGCTCGATATATTCATCGAGCGAGACGAGGCCCGGCTGTTTCGACGAATAGAACCGCGCGACGCGGCATAGCTGATCGCGATGCGCATGGGCGTCGTAGAGACCTTCTTTGATGACCGGACCGAACAATCCCCAGAAATTCTCGTAGTCCTTGATATCCGCTTTCGCGCGTTCTTCAAGCTCGGTCAGGATTTTGCGGGTAATGGCGCTGCTCATTTTTGCAACCACCGGATTGGCCTGCAGCAATTCGCGGCTGATGTTGAGCGGCAGGTCTTCGGAATCAACCACACCCTTCACAAAGCGCAGGAAGGGCGGGATCAAGGTTTCCACGCCATCGGTGATAAAGACGCGGCGCACATAGAGCTTGACGCCGTGATGTCGCTTCGGATCGTAGAGATCGAACGGCTTCATCGCGGGGATGAACAGCAGGTTGTTGTATTCATGCGTGCCTTCGGCGCGCCAATGCAGCGTCATCCATGGCTCGTCGATCTGGATGGTGTCGGACACGCTGCGGTAGAATTCCTTGTACTGCTCCGGCGTGATCTCGGATTTGGAGCGCATCCACAGCGCCGCGCCCGAATTCGCCTGCTGCGCCTTATCGCCCGTGCCCATGAAAATGGGGAAGTTGATATGGTCGGAATATTTCTTGATGACCGCTTTCAGGCGCTCTTCCAGCAAAAACTCCGATGCTTCGTCCTTGATGTGCATCACGATCTCGGTGCCGCGCGTATCTTTCAGCGCCTCATCTATCGTGTAGCTGCCGCGGCCGTCGGACGTCCAGACATGCGCGAGCTCTTCGCCGGCGCGTTTGCTCAAAACGGTGACTTTGTCAGACACCATGAATACTGAATAGAAACCGACGCCGAACTGGCCGATCAGGCTCATGTTGTTTTTTTCGTCGCCGTTCAGGTTCTTGACCAGCTCGCGCGTGCCGGAATGCGCGATGGTGCCGAGGTTTCGGATCAGGTCTTCCTTGGTCATGCCGATGCCGTTATCGGTCACGGTCACGGTGCGCGCATCGGCGTCGAAAGACACGCTGATGTGGAAATCCGCATCGCCCTTCAGCAATTCGGGCTTTGCGATGGCGTCATAGCGCAGGCGGTCGCAGGCGTCGGAGGCGTTGGAAATCAGCTCGCGCAGGAAAATCTCCCGCTGCGTATAGAGCGCGTTGGCGACGATATCGAGAAGGCGGCTTGTTTCCGCCTGAAATTCGCGTTGTTCGGACATTGTATATGCTCCTTGTTCTAACAGCCGCCCTTCACGAGGCACGGCGGGTATAATTTATAAAACCTTTGCGAAAACTCAAGTCCCGCCTAGGGGTTGAGGCGCGTCAATTCCCACGCATCGCCCGTGCGGGCAAAGACGAAACGGTCATGCAGCCGCCCTTCGCCTTCCTGCCAGAATTCGATTTTTTCGGGCTTCAATATATAACCGCCCCAATGCGGCGGGCGGGGGATATCCTGACCCTTGAATTTCTGGGCGAATTCTTTCACGCGGGCTTCGAGTTCCTCGCGGCTGCCGAGCGGCTGCGACTGGCGGCTGGCCCAAGCGCCGAGGCGGCTTAAGGGATGGCGTGTCTTGAAGTAGTTATCGACTGTCCAGCCGGAGGCTTCGGATACAACACCCTCCACCCGCACCTGACGGCGGAGCGACTTCCAGTGAAAGCACATCGCGGCCTTCGGATTATGTGAAAGTTCTTTGCCTTTGCGACTTTCCAGATTCGTGTAGAAGCGGAACCCTTCGTCATCGACGCCCTTCATCAGCACCATCCGCACCGACGGCTGGCCATCCGCAGAAACCGTGGCAACCGCCACCGCTTCGGGGTCATTGACCTCCGACTGCGACGCTTCCGTGAACCATTCACGAAACAATTCAACCGGATCGGCGTCGCGCAGGATTTCCATTTTTGGTCCGTGTCAGGGGTAACGCAATGTAAAACATATCTTATATTGCGGCGAACTAACTCTGTGCTAGAACGTTATATAAAGCGGTTGAGCCCGCATAGCAATTCCCTTGGGGCAGTCTCCCGAAGTTTCCATCTTATTGAAAGGCGTACACTGAAATGAAATCCAAACTTGCGATCCTTGCCCTCGTGGCAACTCTCTCCCTCGGCGCTTGCGCGCAACCCGGCGAACAGAACACCTGGGGCATGGGCAACAAGCAGACGGTCGGCGCACTCGGCGGCGCGGTCCTCGGCGGCGTTGTCGGCTCCAAAGTCGGCAAAGGCTCCGGTTCCAAATGGGCAACCGGCGCTGGCGCTGTTCTCGGCGCACTCGCTGGCTCCTCGATCGGCAAATCGCTCGACAACGCCGACCGCCAATACGCGGCGCAGGCATGGGATCGCGCTTACACCGCGCCCGTCGGCCAGACCGTCCGCTGGAATAACCCTGAAAGCGGCAACTACGGCACCGTCACGCCCGTCCGCGAAGGCCGCAGCACGACCACCAACGGTGTCTGCCGCGAATACAAACAGAGCATCTTCGTCGGCGGCCAGGCTGAAACCGCTGTCGGCACCGCTTGCCAAAACGGCGACGGCACCTGGACGATGGTCAACTAATCATCTTCCGAGCTGATACAAAAAAACCCGGCTGGAAACAGCCGGGTTTTTTTATTGTCGCTGCAGGATGATTACATCCCGCATTCTTTATTGATCGCCTTGAACGCTTCGCCGGAGCCCTGCAGGCTGTAGGTATCTGTGATCGTATTGCCGCGCTTCGATGCGTTGCGGACGGTGAGTTCGGTGCCTTTTGAAATGGCGATGGCGAGTTCGTCTTCCTTGCCCTGATCGTCCATCCACGCCATCTGTGCATCTGATTCAGCGGTGGCCTTGTCCTTGCCGCCGGTCGCCATGTTGAAAACTTTTCCATCGACGGTCACAACGGCCTTGCTGCCCGGCTTGATCGTGAAGCCGGCCTGAATGGTGACGGCGTTCTTTTCATCTTCCGCCGGCCAGTGGGTGATGAACAGGAAGGTTTCGTCGCGGCCCTTGATGGGCTTTTCGCTGTCGGTCGATTGCGGCTTGGCGGCCATGTAGCAGACCTTGTTGCCGTTATCCATGAACCATGCGGCTTCCCAGACGCCGAACTTGCCGAGCGGCTTGGCGTCCGCTGCGCCTTGCGCGAAGGCGGTGGCGGCGGTAAACACCAGTGCGGCGGCGGCCGTCATCAACAGTGCTTTTTTCATGGAAATCCTCCGAAAATATACTTACTTTCTAGGACGTTAGCTGCTAGATGATCCAAAGCCAAGCAAAAACCGTATAAGGCATAACGATTGGAACAGCGATGCTTGCCTGCGCGATTAACATCTTTGAAGTCGTGGATTTCCTTGCCATAGCCCCGTGGCTTC
>JAQSWE010000023.1 GCA_029266795.1 Alphaproteobacteria bacterium
CGTCTGCGGAAAGCGTATAGCTGATGGTGGAAAGGACGCTGTCATTGCCCTCGCCCGCCAACTCCGTGATCGTGTCCTTGTCATCCACGATATAGAGGTCATCGCCCGTGCCGCCTAACAGCTTGTCCAGACCAAGGCCGCCTTCGAGTGTATCAGCACCGCCCATACCCTTCAGCGTATTGACGCCGTCATTGCCGGTAATGGTATTGTCGTCGCCGCTGCCCGTGCCGCTCAATCCGGTCTTGCCGGTCAGAGTCAGGATTTCCACGCCTGTCGAGAGTGTGAAGCTGGCGCTTGCCTCGACCGTATCAATGCCGCCGCCGCCCGTTTCATCGGCCACGTCGCCCGCCGCATCGACAATGTAGAGGTCATCGCCAAGGCCGCCGATCATCCGGTCATTGCCCTTGCCGCCGATCAGCGTGTTCGCGAGCGCATTGCCGGTGATGGTATTGTTGCCCGTGTTGCCGGTGCCGACCAGCGCGGCGCCGCCCGTCAGGGTCAGGTTTTCGACGCTGGCCGACAGGGTGTAATCGACGGAAGATTCGACGCTGTCGATCCCGGTGCCGGTTTCGACGATGACATCATCAACGTCATCGACGATATACAGGTCAGCGCCAAGGCCGCCTTCCATTTGGTCGGCACCCGCAAGGCCATCCAGCGTGTCGTTCCCGGCAAGGCCCACCAGCAGGTCACGGCCTGCCAAACCTGTCAGCGTATCGTCGCCCGTGGTGCCTGGAATTCTTGCCATTGCCGTATCTCCTGTAAAATATGAATCGCGTGCAGCAGAATACCCCAAACGCCCGTGTTTTTACAGGGGAAGCGGTGGTTTCTGAAAACGGTATTCCGGAAATTAATCGTGCTTGCGGATGACGTCCAGGAAGATCTGGCCGTAGCGGTCCATCTTGCGCTCGCCCATGCCGCTGATTTCCATCAGGGCAGATCGCGATGTGGGCTTGAACACCGCCATTTCGCGCAATGTCTTGTCATGGAAAATGACGTAAGGCGGCACGTTCTGTTCTTTTGCGAGCGCCATGCGGACCTCGCGCAGAGCGTCGAACAGGGGCTGGTTCATTTCCTGCCCGTAGAAATCTTCGGCTTCTTTTTTCATCAGCGCCTTACGTGCATCCTTGCGGGCTTCCTGCTTGCGCAGCCGCACAGGCGTTTTTACCTTCAGGAACGCCTGCCCCGCAGGCGTGATGAACAACCCGCCATGTTCCGCCACATCGACGGCCAGCAGGTTGAGCGCGACCAGCTGCCGAAAAATCCCCTGCCATTCGGTTTTGCTGTATTCGCCGCCGATATTGAATGTCGTGATCTGGTCGTGGCCGAATTTCTTCATGCGTTCGTCCGCTTTACCCAGCAGCACATCGATGACATACGAAACGCCGAAACGCTGGCCGGTGCGATAGACACAAGACAGCGCCTTTTGCGCCGCAATCGTGCCGTCGAAAGTCTCCGGCGGGTTCATGCAGGTGTCGCAATTGCCGCAGGGTCCCGCCTTGTCGCCGAAATATTCCAGTATCACCTGGCGCCGGCAATGCGCGGCTTCGCACAGCCCCAGCAGCGCGTTCAGCTTCTGGTGTTCGATGCGTTTTTGCGCATCGGGCGCGTTCGATTGCTCGATAAAATTGCGCTGCATCGCTGAATCATTGAGGCCGTAGACCATGAAGGCGTTCGACGGCAGGCCGTCGCGCCCCGCGCGCCCTGTTTCCTGATAATAGGCCTCGATATTTTTCGGGATATTCATATGCGCGACAAAGCGCACATCCGGCTTGTCGATGCCCATGCCGAAGGCGATGGTCGCGACCATGATGACTTTTTCTTCGCGCAGGAATTTCTGCTGATTTTTCGCACGGAGTTCCGCGGAAAGACCGGCATGGTAGGGAAGCGCGTGAAACCCCTCTTCGCAAAGCCACGCCGCCGTATCCTCGACCGACTGGCGCGACAAGCAATAGACGATGCCGCTGTCTTTCGGGTGATTGTTCTTGATGAATGTGAGCACCTGCTGCTTCGCGCTGTCTTTAACCGCAATCGTGTAATGGATATTCGGTCGGTCGAAGCCGGAAACAAAGCTGCCGCCATCCTGCAATTGCAGGAAATTGACGATGTCCTTGCGCGTGGGCGCATCGGCAGTCGCGGTCAGGGCGATACGCGGGATATGCGGAAAACGCTCCGCCAATTGGCTCAACTGCGCGTAATGGGGGCGGAAGTCATGGCCCCATTGCGACATGCAATGCGCCTCGTCAATCGCAAACAGGGCGATTTTGGCGTTATCGATCAACCGCTGGAAATCGTCCATCAGCAGCCGCTCGGGCGCGACATACACCATGTCGATATCGCCCTCCACCAGCAGCCGTTCGGTCTGGCGCTGCTGGTCGGGCGGCATGGCCGAATTGAGCGCAGCGGCCCGGATGCCCAGCTGTTTCAGCGCCTCTACCTGATCCTGCATCAGCGCGATGAGAGGCGAGATGATAATGCCGACCCCGTCACGGACGAGCGACGGTATCTGGTAGCACAGCGATTTACCGCCCCCCGTCGGCATCAGGACAAAGGCGTTCTTCCCCGAAATCACATGATCGATGATTTCCGCCTGCGGGCCGCGGAAACTGTCATATCCATAGGTTTTGCGCAGGATATCGAGCGGGCTTAACGAAGCCGGAGGACGCTGTTGCGGGAGTGTCATAACCAGATTATACTGCCAAAACCACCACAGGAGCAACATGGCAAAACGGCGTCTGACAGCGGGCGAAACCGCGCTTGCGAAAACCGTATTCGGCGACAGCGTCGACTACGCAGCCGTCTGGCTGCACGACAAACGCATCCTGCCACCGGGGTTCCAGCGGAAGGAACAGGCGGTTGCGAATGCCAACCATATCTCCTTCCCGCGCAGGGCCTACAGCGCCGACTTTTCGGCGGAGACGGACGCGAAAAAACAATCCGTCTTCATCCATGAAATGACGCATGTCTGGCAGCACCAGAACAAGGTCATGCGCATCCCCGTCGCCGCGATCAAGGAAACGCTGAAGCATAAATTCAACTACCAGAAATGCTACCTGCACCGCCTCGACCCCGCAAAAGACCTGACGCAATACGGGTTCGAGCAGCAGGCGGCAATTGTGCAGGATTATTTCCTGCTGACCCGCCACGCGATGCCGGAATCATACAAGGCGCGCCGTACGGAAACACCGGCCGACCTGCTGCAAAAATATGAAGCGGTGTTGAAAAATTTCCTGAAAGATCCGGGCTATGCCAGCCGCGGCAACCGCCGCAAACCGGCAGCCCCCAAACCCTGATCCTTACATCTTCGGCGCAGGCGGACGCTTCGGCGCGACAGGCATCGGCACCTTGACGGCGTGTTTTGCGGCCAGTTTCTGCTCCGCATCCGCATATTCCTGTTTCAGGCGGTCGGTGAGTTCCTTGACCGAGGGCACGTCGTCGATATTGACCGCGCCCTGCCCTGCCGACCAGATGGTTTTCCATGCGGCAGCTTCGTTTGCGATGGGTTTCAGCTTACCCGCTGCGCCGCCTTCTTTCTTCAGCTGCTCCACATCGAAGCCGGCCTTGGTCAGGCTGTCTTTCAGGAAGTTCGCGGGAACGCCGCTGACGGCGGAGGTGTAGATAATGTCGGACGGCTTGGCATCCAGCACCATCTGCTTGTAGGCAGGGTCGGCACTTGATTCCGTCGTGCAGATGAAACGCGTGCCCATATAGGCGAAATCCGCACCCATGGCCTCGGCGGTGAACACGTCGCGGCCGGTCGTGAGGCCGCCCGCCAGCACAATCATACCATCGTAAATACCGCGCAATTCGTTGACCAGCGTCAGCGGGTTCATCGTACCCGCATGGCCGCCCGCGCCTGCCGATACCGCGATCAACCCGTCAACGCCTGCGCCGATGGCTTTTTTCGCGTGGTCGATATTGGTCACGTCATGCAGCACGATGCCGCCATAAGAATGCACCGCGTCGACAAGGTCGGACACCGCGCCCAGCGAGGTGATGACGATTGGCACTTTATGCTTCACGATCAGGGCGAGGTCTTCCTCCAGCCGCGGGTTGGATTTATGCACGATCAGGTTAACCGCATAGGGCGCGATTTTCACGCCGGGATTATTTTTTTTCAGCTCGGCGATGCCTTCATCCATTTCGGTCAGCCATTTATCGAGGCCTTCCGCCGTTTTCTGGTTGAGGGCGGGGAAAGACCCGACAATGCCTTCTTTGCAGGCCGCGAGTGCCAGCGTCGGGTTGGAAATGAGGAACATCGGCGCGGTGATCAGCGGCAGGGCGAGCTGGTCTTTCAGCTTGTCAGCAGTCGTTTTCGGCGTGGTCATGCGTCGATCCTTCCGGCAGTGCAGCAATTTTTAAGAACTACCGTATTTCCGCATGACAGGAACGTAAAGTCAACAGCCCCTATTTCGGCAAGCTGAAACGGCTGAAAAACGCCCAGGCAAGCTCGCCCGCATCCGCGTCGTTACTGCCGGGGCCGACGATTTCTTCATACCGGCTGCATATTTTCTTGTCCGGTTCTTTGGCGCAGACGGACGGCCCCTTGTCGCTCGCGCCCGCCCAGCGATGCCCCATCCCCGCAAAAGAACACAGGGAAACGCTGGCCTGCGCCCCGCATTTATACTGTTCGCAGGTGAGCGCGCCTTTTTGTAGCGTCACTTCGGTCGTCATTTCGCAGCCGTTCAACTTCGCAACATCCTGCACGACTGTGCGTACCGGAAGGCAGGAGCGGTCTTCTTCAACGTTGAAACGCAGGAATTTGGAAAAACAGCCGCCGCACTTCTCGCCTCCATCATACAGCGCGCAGGGGTCTTGCGTGCCGTGCATGTGCAGCACAGGCACTGGTCTATTAAATTTGCAGCCCTCGACAGTGCGCTGTCCCGCATTCGGCGCGATTGCGGCGATGCGGGCGGACAATTCGCAGGCAAGGCGATAGCTCATCATCGCGCCGTTCGAATGCCCCGTCGCATAGACACGGGACTCATCTATTTTATATGCCTTCACCAACCCGTCTATAACGGCCGCGATATAACCCACGTCATCGGATTGTTTTTTCACGGCGGGGCCGCAGCAGTCACCCGCATTCCATGTGCGCATGCGGTCGAGGATCGGGGATCCGTAGCCTTCCGGATACACCGCGATAAAACCATGCTTGTCCGCCACATCGTTCATGCCGGTCATGGCACGCATGTTTTCGGCATTGCCGCCGCCGCCATGCAAAACCAGCACCACGGGCAAGCCTTCACCGGTCTTGCCTGTCGGCAGATGCACGATAAACGGCCTGCGCTGCCCGCCCCATTCCAGCGGCACGCTGTCATCCGCCTGCGCGGGCTGCGCGGCAAACATCAATATCGCCAGCAGGATAAGGCGTAGAAGCATGGGAAACTCCGTTATTGCAAGACTACAGGCTTTTACCTATATTTCAACCATGTCCCTGCGTATCATATTATTGCTTTTTACCGCTGTATTCATCATGGCATCACTGCCCGCCGTGGCCGAAAAGGCCTGCACGGAAATGTGGTGCCAGGAAGGCCTGACGCTGCAATTCGACGGCGGCAGCTGGCCTGCGGGCGACTACACCTTTACCGTCACGATGGACGGCGCGACGACCGTCTGCAAGGGCAGCCTGCCGTTCAAATCCTGCGACGGCAACGTGACCTGCGACAGCGAAGACATCAAAATCGGGGAGTCCGGCTGCGCGATGCCCGCGAACACGCACAGCTTTTACGGCGTACTGTCTCAAAAAACGCCGAAGCAACTATCGGTTAACATCACGCGCAATGACGGCAAGTCATTTTCCTATGGCAGCGTAGTCCAAAGCCAGTGCTTCTATCCCAACGGCCCCACTTGTGACCCGCGCCAGTGCTGCTCGGCGGTCGTCAACGCGCCGCTCGTCTGGAAATAATTCAGGCGATCTGCTTCACCAGCTTTTCCGCCTCGTCCCAATTCACCTGCTCCGGCGCCGAAATGCCCGCGCAGAGTTTTTCGAGGATTTTATCCTGTATCGCGCCGCGCCGTTGCGCCTCGGCGTAGGGGATATCGGGATGGAAAATCACCATCGAATAGCGCGGGATGAATTTTCCCGGCCAGCGTTTTTCAAGCTCGAACCCGACTTTCTTTTTCAGCAGGAAAAAGGGATCGGTCACGCTGTCGCGCATTTCGGTAAAATTCTCGACTGCCATATCGGCAATCGCATCGGCATTCGGCTTGCGCAAGCGTGTGAACTGCGTAAACACTTTCTCCCAATCCGGATCGGCTGAATCGATCAGGCTGTTCAGCACGGCGCAATCCTCGAACCCGCTGTTCATCCCTTGCGCAAAAAACGGCACAATCGCATGCGCAGAGTCGCCAATCAGCACCGCCTTGCCGCCTAGATTCCAAGGCCCGCACTTGACGGTCACAAGCGCGCCAATCGGGTTGCCGAGAAAATCACCAACCATGCCGGGCATATGCGGCACAGCATCGGGAAATTCACGCGTAAAAAATTCGGTCACTTCCTGCGGTGTCTGCAAATGCGCAAAACTGTCTTTGCCTTGGTTGGGGTAAAACAGGGTGCAGGTAAAACTGCCTTCGGTATTCGGGAGCGCGATCATCATGTAATTCTTGCGCGGCCAGATATGCAGCGCATGTTTCTCGATACGGAACACCCCATTCGCGGCAGGAGGAATTTCAAGTTCCTTGTAGCCGTATTCAAGGAAGCTTTGCGAATAATTGAAATTCTCGATCCGGCTCATCAGCGACTTGCGCACCGGCGACCATGCGCCGTCGGCCGCGATAACCGTTTCGGCATGCACATCCCTGCCGTCAAACTGCAACAGAGATTTATCGGGATCATATCCTGTGCAGCGCGCGCCGAAATTGATTTTCAGGTTTTTATAAGTTTCCGCGGCGTCCAGCAGCATCACGTTCAGCAGGCTGCGCGACGCGGCATAGATAACCTCTGCGTCCGTCTGGCCATAGGGCTGCAGGCTGGTATTGCCCTGCAAGTCATGCACCATCCGACCGCGCATGGGGATGGAAATGGCGGATACTTTTTCTTTCAGCCCCACTTCCTCCAGCGAACGCCAGCCCCGCGATGTGATGGCAAGGTTGATCGACCGCCCCGCATCCACCGTATTCTTGCGCATATCGCCGCGCCGTTCATGCAACTCGACCGTGAACCCTTTTTTGGCGAGATAAATCGCCATCAATGGCCCAACCAGCCCCGCGCCGACAACGTGAATGGTGCGAGTCATACGGCAGCTCCCTTGAAGATTTCGGCAAAGCGGTAGACATCGTTAAAGCTGTTATAAAGCGGCACAGGCGCAACGCGGATGCAATCGGGCTCGCGCCAGTCGCAAACCACGCCCGCCTTTTGCAGCGCATCGAACACCTTGCGACCGTTATCCTGTACCGTGATCGATAGCTGGCAGCCGCGTTCCGACTGGTTGGCGGGCGTCATGATTTTCAGCCTAGCAAGGTTCAGGCTGTGCAGCAGGTATTCCAGATAGGCGGTTAACTGCGTGCTTTTGCTCCGCAAGTTCTCCATGCCCGCTTCCCGGAAAATATCGAGCGACACGCGCGCGGGCGCAAGCGCGAAAATGGGCGGGTTGGACAATTGCCACCCTTCCGCCCCGGCCATCGGCTGAAATTGCGGCCCCATCTTGAACCGTACCGATTTGTCGTTGCCCCACCAGCCTGCAAAACGTGGCAGGTCGAATGATTTTGCATGCCGTTCATGCACGAATGCGCCCGCCACCGCGCCGGGGCCGGAATTCAGGTATTTATAACTGCACCAGCAGGCGAAATCGACATTCCAGTCATGCAGTTTCAGCAGCACGTTGCCCGCGGCATGGGCGAGGTCAAAACCCACCATGCAGCCCTGTTTATGCCCGGCTTCGGTAATGCGCGCGATATCGAAAAACTGGCCAGTGTAGTAATGCACGCCGCCGATGAGAATCAGGGCAATGCTTTGCCCCTCGCGCGCAATCACCTCCTCGATATCTTCCTGCCGCAGCGTGTGTTCGCCATCGCGCGGCTTCATTTCGATAATGGCATTTGCAGGGTCGAAGCCATGGAATTTCGCCTGCGACTGCACGGCATAGATATCGGACGGGAACGGCGTGTATTCAATCAGGATTTTATAGCGCGTCGTTGTCGGGCGATAGAACGACACCATCATCAGGTGCAGGTTGGCGGTGAGACCGTTCATCATCACGACTTCCGACGGTTTCGCACCCACGACATAGGCTGCATTCTCCGCGACGAATTCGTGATAGGGCATCCACGGGTGCTTGCCGTGGAAATGCCCCTCGACCCCGAGGTTTTTCCAGTCGACCAGCTCCTGCGCTATCGCGCCTTCGACCGCCTTCGGCTGAAGCCCCAAGGAATTCCCGCAGAAATAGATACAATCTTGACCTTGGTGCTGCGGAATGTGGAATTGCGTGCGGAATTTGGCCAGGGGGTCTTTCGCATCCATTTCACCGGCAAAAGCGGCATCGTCGCGGTATTTCATTTCGACACCTTATATAATACCGGACGGCTGGGTGCGGCATCCCCTGCGAAAGCGGAGACCTGCAGGTTCAGCAGGTAATTGCCATTATCTACGCTATCGGGAACATATATCAATTCGGTCACCGTGCGCCGCGAGGGTTTATCCGTCTGTTTCGCACCCGGCTGCAAATCCCAGAAAATACGGTGGTTCGACAGCATGCCATCGTCATCCGCGCGGTCGAGTGACGGCATGTCCACTAACAGATGCTGCACGCCGAGCGCGACGATATCCTCCATCGCCTCGGTCGAAAAAAAAGTGGCGGGCGTCTTGGCGTAGTCGCGCAGCGGCTTGCCCGCGTCATTGGGGAAGCTGCGCACGATCAGCGCGGTCATGAATTCTTTAGAATGATATTGCAGCGCATCTTTCAGCGCGTCGCGCGTGATCACCATGTCGTTGCGACGCAGCGCGGGGGAATAACCGTCGTTGCTGGTCGCGGCGGGAACCGGCGTCACGGTAATCAGCGTGGCGGGCATCAGCGTTTCGCGTAAAACATCCTGCACACGGATGCGCGCATCGGTCACATGGCCGACGCATTCGGTATGCGTGCCGTGCAAATGCGGGCTGAAGTGATATACTTCGCAATTGCAACTGCCGCCGAGGCGCACATCGCCGACGAAATTGCCCACCTTGTACGCGTATTTGCGCGCAGGGCGGCTGGCGAAGGCTGACAGCTGGTTCATTTCGAAATTCACGGGTATCGAAATATCGATCGGGTTATCGAGATCCGCCTTGTAACCGCCCAGACTGACCGCCACCTGCATCATGCCACACCCAGCCATTCTTTCGCCGTGCCCGACAGCAGGCGCTGTTTTTGTTGATCGGTTATATCCAGATGCTCGACCGCATGGCCGGGATAAATTCCCTTCACCTGCGGATAATTTGTTTTCAGCCCCAGTGCGCTTTCGCGCGTCTGCGCATCGAACGGGTCGATTTCGCCCAACGGGTACGGATAGTCCGAACCCATCGCGACGCGGTTCACGCCCAGTATCTCGATCAGCGCCTTCAGCATCGCAGGATTGTGCACCAGCGTATCGGCATAGACCCCGCATTTTTTCACAGTATCAAACGGATTCAATTGCGACGCGTCTTTGAACAGGTCGGGACGGCAGTAAGCGCCATGCTCCAGCCGCCCGAGCAGTGCCGGAAACGCGCCACCGCCATGCGCATACATGACACGGAGTTTCGGCAGCCGCTCATGCACGCCGCCGCTGCGCAATGAATCAAACGCCAGCGCCGTTTCCATGCCCATGCCGATGAGCCAAGGCCGCCAGTTACGATTGGCATTCATGCGAGATTTCAATTTAGGTTCTGTGGGCGACATAAATCCGCTCCACGGGTGGATGAACACGGCGACATTCAACGCCGCCGCTGCTTCAAAAACGGGAAAAAACGCGGGATCATCCAGGTCGCGGCCATTAACGTTCGAATTGATTTCGACGCCACGCATGTTGTGGGTCTTCACGATACGCTCGAGCTCCCGCAATGCGCGGTCGGGGAACTGCATGGGTAATGCGCCCAAGGCTATGAAGCGCGACGGAAAGCGCGCGACGGTTGCGGCATTGTCATCATTCAGGATGCGGCAGATCGCTTCGGCATCATCGGCATTATCCACGTAATCGGGGATCATCATCGGCGTCGGCGACAGCACCTGCAGCGTTACACCGTGCTTGTCGCATTCCGCGATACGCACCGCGCCGTCATAGGCGTTATCCTCCAATTCCCGCTGCACCGCGCCGCTGGCATTGACCATTTCAGCACAGCAGGGTTTTGTCGCATGTTTCCGCACACGGATGAAATCGGCGTAATGGGCGAATTTTTCCAGCGCCGCGTAGGTGTCGGGCGAGAGGGTCGTATGGGTATGGACGTCCCATTTTTCCATCAGCTAAGCTTCTTCTGGCGGTTGGGCGGCAGCGGCATGACATGGCCACAGGCCTTGCAGGTACGCGCCGCTTCATTTTCCCAATAGCGGTCGAAGGCCTTGGGCAGGTCGGTCACGATATTTTTCAGCGGGAAATATTCTTCATGCAGCTTGGTATGGCAGGCATCGCAATACCACAGGAAACCGTCCAATTCTCCCGCCGCGCGCTTGCGCTCGACAACGAGTCCGACGGTATTCTCTTTCCGCTGCGGCGAATGATGCACATGCGGTGGCAGCAGAAACATTTCGCCCTCACGGATGTCGATATCGCGCGGCTTGCCGTTTTCCATGATGCGCAGCACCATGTCGCCTTCGATTTGAAAAAAAAATTCCTCGCCGGGATCGTCGTGGTAATCCTTGCGGCTGTTGGGGCCGCCGACCGCCATAATGATGAAGTCGTTATCTTCGAAAACCTGCTTGTTGCCGACCGGCGGCTTCAGGCTGGCGCGGTTTTCTTCGACCCATTTCTTGAAATTGAAAGGTGCGCGCATGGTTAATCCTTGATGACCGCAATGCATTTCAGCTCAATTGCTATTGGCGTCGGCAATGCCGACACCTCAAGCGTCGTGCGGCAGGGCGGGTTCTTGCCGAAATACTGCGCCCATAATTTGTTATAGGTCGGGAAATCGGCCTTAATGTTGGTCAGGTACACGGTCACATCGACCAGATCATCCCAGGTCGCACCCGAGGTTTCGAGGATGTTTTTGACGTTTTCAAAAACGCTGTGGCATTGTGTTTCGACGTCGTAAGCAACGATATTGCGGTTCTCATCCAGCGTTACGCCGGGAATATCCTTGCTACCCTTTTTACGGGGGCCGACACCCGACAGGAACAAGAGATTGCCGACGCGTTTGGAATGCGGATAGGCACCGACGGGTTCGGGCGCCTTGTCTGAAATATGGGCTACGACTTGCGTCATGTTTAACTCCTATGCTGCCGGACGGCAGATTGTTTTTTCTTCGGTAAAGAATTCCAGCGCATGCATCCCGCCTTCGCGCCCCACGCCGGAATTTTTCATGCCGCCGAAAGGCGTGCGCAGGTCGCGCATGTTCCAGCAATTGATCCAGACGATGCCGCTATCGATGCGGGCGGCCACGCGTTTCGCGCGGTCGGGGTTTTCGGTCCATATCGAGGCCGCCAACCCATATTGGGTGCTGTTAGCAATCTCGACGGCTTCATCTTCATCGCGGAAGGGCATCAGCGTGACAACAGGCCCGAAAATTTCCTCCTGATTGGTGCGGCACTGCGCGGGCAAGCCTTCAATGACTGTTGGTTCTATGAAATAGCCGTTTTCGCAGCGCCCCGGAACGATGCGGCGGTTGCCACCGACAAGTATTTTTCCGCCTTCCTGCTGCGCGAGGTCTATATAGCCCAGCACTTTCTCCATATGCTGTTTCGACACCATCGCGCCCATCAGCGTATCGGGCGCGAGCGGATCGTCAATTGAAATCGCCTTCACCTGCGCCACAAACTCGTCGCGGAATTTATTGTAGATATCCTGCTGCACAAGGATGCGCGAGCCGCAGAGGCAGATTTGCCCCTGATTGGTGAACCCCGCCATCTTCGCGCCCTGCAGCGACAGGTCATGATTGGCGTCGTCAAAAATCACCGTCGGGTTCTTGCCGCCCAGCTCCAGCGACACTTTTTTCAGCTGCGCCGATGCCGCCTGATAAATGCCGCGCCCCGTCACCGTGCCGCCCGTAAAAGATATCGCGGGAATGCGCGGATGGTTCGTGATGGCAGCGCCGATGCCCGCGCCGCGTCCGTGCAGAACGTTCAGCACGCCCGGCGGAAAGCCCGCTTCGGTCGCCAGCGCCGACATCAGGTAGGCCGTCATCGGCGTCACTTCGCTGGGTTTCGCAATCACGCAATTGCCGGAGGCCAGCGCGGGCGCGAGCTTCCACGTAAACAGCAGCAGTGGCAGGTTCCACGGCGATATCGTGGCAACGACGCCATAGGGCTGGCGGATGGTGTAGCTAAAGGATTTCTCGGATGTGAATTCCTGGCCGCGGAACATCGTACCGAGATCGGCGAAGAAGCGCAGGTTGTTGATGCTGCGCGGAATATCCATGCCGCGCGCGAGGCTGAGCGGCTTGCCGTTATCGATGCATTCCGCCATCGCGAAATCATCAATGCGCTGTTCCATCAAGTCTGCCAGCTTGTGCATGATCGCTGCCCGCGCCGCAGCACCTATATCGCGCCAGCCTGCTGCGGCGTCATGCGCGGCCTGAACTGCGCGTTCCAAATCTTTCTCGTCTGAATCCGGCACCTGCGCATAAATCTCGCCCGTCGCGGGGTTTTCGCAGTCGAAATATTTGCCGGATAACGGCTCGACCAATTGGCCGCCGACATAATTCCGGATATTTCCGCCGAATGACGTCATTTACAAACCGCCCGTGCGCCCGCCATCGACGGGCAGGTTGATGCCGTTGATATAAGCGGCAGCGGGGCTGGCGAGGAAGGCGATTGCCGCGCCCAATTCATTCGGCTGCCCGAAACGCCCCGCCGGAATGGCAGCTATTTCCTCGGCCTTCACATCGGCCTCGCTCTTGCCGGTTTTCTTGGATTTGCCGGAGATAATTTCCTTCATGCGACCCGTATCGGTCGCACCGGGCAATACGTTGTTGACGGTGATGCCATGGCCGCCGAGCTCCCCCGCCAGCGTTTTCGCCCATTGCGCAACCGCGCCGCGAATGGTGTTGGAAACGCCCAGCCCCTTCACGGGCTGTTTGACCGATGTCGACAGCACATTGATGATGCGCCCGTATTTCGCGGCAATCATGCCCGGCACCACGGCCTGCGCCATGGTTTGCGCGAACAGCATGTGCTGGGTAAAGATCGCGGCGAAATCATGCACGCTGGAATCTATCGCCGCACCCGCCGGCGGTCCGCCGCCGTTATTGACCAGGATATGCACCGCGCCGTTTTCGGCGACATGCTTTGCCACCTTCGCCGCGACATCTTCGGTATCCATGGAATCTGCGACAATATAATGGTGCGTCTGGCCCTTGGATGTGTCGAGCGTCTCCACGACAGCTTTCAGCCCCTCTTCGCTCCGCGACAGGACGATCACGCTCGCGCCCAGCAGCGCCAGTTCTTCGGCCGCCGCGCGCCCGATGCCTTTGCTTGCGCCGCAGACAATCGCCCGCTTGCCGCTTAAGTCGAGGTTCATATCACACATCCTTTTTTCAGGTGGATTGGTTGTAACATACTGGCAGGGAAGCATAAAACGATAGTTGCGCGCCGCGTTTCTTGATTATTTTCCGGAAATTGGGCATAATATACTGTATTCAATCGTTTTTCAGCCGAGGGTCGCCCATGTCATCCCCCGACAGCCAAAAAATTCCCGACAAGGAAGAACTGGCGCAGCGCTGGAAAGACCTCGTGGAAAAATTCGACAAGGAACTACGCGACAAGGGCCTCACCGACGAACAGCGCGAACAGTTGCTGAAAGAAATTCTGGAGGGCGACGACACATGAGCGAATATCGCGAGAAAGTCGTCCTCGATACCAACATCATGCTCTCCGCCCTGATGAGCCCGAACGGTACCTCGGCTGCCGCTGTCGCCTCCGTTCTTATGAATAACGACGTCGTGCAGAGCGCGCAGACTTATGCCGAGCTGGGCGAAAAACTGGCCAGCAAGAAATTACAGAAATACATCCCCGCCGAACTCCGCCAGCAGGCGCTCGATTTCTTCGCCGCCGCCGCCGAGTTCGTGGAGGCACCCTGCAAGCACACCGCCTGCCGCGATCCCAAGGATAACAAGTTTCTGGATATCGCCGATGCCGGCGGCGCGACCACTTTGGTGACAGGCGACAAGGACCTGCTGGCGCTACAGGGGCAGGAAA
>JAQSWE010000255.1 GCA_029266795.1 Alphaproteobacteria bacterium
TAGGGTCCAAAAAATTCGTCGGGAAACTCGTTATAGACGCGCAAGGTGTCCAGCACCTCCGCCGTTGCGGGCGACAGTTTTTTCGGCAAAGCGGGCTGTTTGCTGCGAAGCGCCGTTTCCAGCAGCTTTATTTTATTCGCGTCATCGGCCTGTGCATAAGTTTTACCAAGTAATTCCTCCACTGCCGAGGCGTGGCGGTCGGAGCTTTGGCGGATATCCATTTTCAGGAAGCAAAGGCCGAAGACGCGCACGCGCCAGATCAGTTCCTGCAGCGGCACGCGGCCCAACGCGCCTGCGTTATTCTCTGCCAGATGCGCCTGAATTTTGTAGAAAATCGCCAGAAGCTCGTTACGCGTCAGGCCCGTTAGGTCGCGACGGAACTCGCGCAGGCGGGTCTCGGCTTCATGTATCTTGTCGAGGCAAAATTTCTGGATATGTGCGCTGCCCTTGTCTTTGTCGAAGGCAAAAGTCTGCCGGAGGTTTTCGAGCGCGGTCAGATAACGTTTGGTTGCCGCTGTCGATGCCTCGCGCAGTACTTTCCTCGTGATCTTGCCTGTCACGCCCGGATGCCCGTCGCGGTCGCCGCCCATCCAGGTGCCGAAGCGGATCGGGCGGGGGTAAAGCTGCGACATATCGCCGACGCATTCTTTATATGCCGCGCTCATCAGGTTGTGGAAATCCGGGATTGCGCGCCACAAAATACGTTCGGCAACTTCGAGGCCGTAACGCGCCTCGTCCACCGGCGTCGGCTTGCGGTCACGCACGGCACCCGATAGCCACATTTGTGTGATAAGCGAGGTGATGTTGCGGATCTCGATTTCCTGCTCATAGGGGGCAAGATCGCCGGTATCGAGCTTCAGCAGGGAAATGGAAAGGTCGCGATAGGCGCGCACGGCCTGCGGGCGCATCGCCTCAGTCGGATGCGCGGTCAGCACCAATTCGATCTGGACGTCACGCATGGCGTCATGGATGGTTTTTTCCGACAACCCGCGCTCCCGCAAACGCTTGAAAGTTTCGTAGGGCGACGCACGCTGCGCATCGGCTCCTTCGCGCCGGTAATCATTCCGGCGGCGAATGCGGTGGACTTGCTCGCAGAGGTTGGCGAGACGCAGGAATTCTGTGAAGGCCTTGGCGACCTTGTACTTCTCGGCATGGCTCAGCTGGTGCAATTCTTTTTCGATGGATTTAGCGGCGCTCTTGTCGCCGAGGCGGCTCTTTTGCGACAGGCGGCGCAGCGTCTCAACCTTGTCGAATATCTTTTTGCCTTCGAACAGCGTGATCGTCTCGCCCAATATGCCGCCCAGCAGCCGGATATTGGCGGAGAGGGGTGCCAGCGTGTCTATCTGCTCCTTCGTGCGCTGTTTAGTCCCGTGTTTGGCCATCGCCCCTTACCACCCATTTGTAACTCGTCAGCGCTTCCAGCCCCATGGGGCCGCGCGCATGCAGTTTTTGCGTGCTGATGCCGATTTCCGCCCCCATCCCGAACTGACCTCCATCGGTAAAAGCAGTAGAGGCATTGGCATAGACGGCAGCCGCGTCGACTTCGGCCAGAAAACGGTCGATGGAGGGTTTATGTTCCGAAACAATCGCTTCGCTGTGGCGTGACGAATGGGCGCGAATATGCGCCAATGCGGCGTCCAGCGAGGGCACAGTCTTGACCGACATCTTGTACGAGAGGAATTCGCAGCCGAAACTCTCTTCCGTCGCGGCGTGCAGCAATTGAGCCGGGTATTTTTCGTTCAACGATTGAAAGGCGGAAGTATCCGCAAATATCTCCACATCCTTCGCCGCCATGGCGGAAACAAGGTCATAAAGCTCGGGAATCCGGGTTTCATGGACGATCAGCGTATCAAGCGCATTGCAGACGCTGACGCGGCGCGTCTTGGCGTTGTGGATAATCTTCTGGCCTTTTTCCAAGTCGCCCGTTGCATCAAAGTAAGTATGCACGATACCCGCACCCGTTTCGATCACGGGTACGCGCGAATTCTTGCGTACGGCTTCGATCAATCCCTGACTGCCGCGCGGGATTAGTACGTCCACCAATCCTGTCGCGTTCATCAGCGTGTCGGCGGCGGCGCGTTCCGGCGGCAGCAGGCAGGCAGCCCCGACGTCGATGCCATGTTTAGCCAGTGCGTTGCCAATACAGGCCATCAGTGCAGTATTGGTGTGATGCGCTTCCTTGCCGCCCTTCAGCGCGCAGGCATTACCCGCCTTGAAGCAAAGCGCAAATACATCCACCGTTACATTCGGACGGGATTCATAAATAACGCCAACCACCCCAAGCGGAACTGCAATACGTTCGATATGCAGGCCGTTCGGCATGTCGCGCTCCAGCTGTACCTGTCCGAGCGGACAGGGCAGGGCGGCAATGGTCTTTATATCGGCGGCAATGCCCGCCAGCCGTTGCGGTGTCAGTTGCAGTCGGTCATAGCGCGGATCTTCCTTGCGCATCGCCGCGAGGTCTTTTTCGTTTTCCGCCAGTATCTGTGCCTGATCCGCCAGCAGAATATCTGAAAGAGTTTCCAGCACAGCATTACACTTCGCATCATTCAGCGCAGCAAGCGCATAGGTCGCGTTACGTGCGGCTTGCAGCTGGGCGGTGACGTCAGTCATGACCGATCTCCGCCATGTTGATGTGCAGGTGGTCGTAATGGATGAATTCAGGGCGGTTTTTCTGGCCCAGATGTTCGCGCAGTTTTTCGGCGTTGTAACGCGCGATGCCGACGCCGATTTTGTGGCCGTCGGGATCGGCGATTTCGATCATGTCGCCTTTTTCAAACGTGCCGGTGAAGGATTTGATGCCGACGGGCAGCAGGCTCATCACGCGACC
The DNA here is from genome assembly GCA_029266795.1 of Alphaproteobacteria bacterium. Classification (GTDB taxonomy): domain Bacteria; phylum Pseudomonadota; class Alphaproteobacteria; order Micavibrionales; family UBA2020; genus JAPWJZ01. Next base: position 2,831 of record JAQSWE010000255.1, read on the forward strand.
GCCATCCTTCAGCAGGGCGAAGAGCTGCCCATTGACGCGGATCACGCCGCTTTTGCGGCCCGCATCGAAGGCGATCCATTTTTTCAGGTTCGATTTCTTCTTGCGCGGCAGGATGGTAGTGCCGATCTGCTCGCCCGAAGCAATTTTCAGCAGAACATCCTTCACTTTCATCGCCGCGATATGCGTCGTCACGCCCAGGTCGGACATTTTGCGGGCGGTGCCGAGCTTGCTCGCCATGCCGCCGCGGCCAAGCGCCGATTTGGCGGCGGATACTTTTGGCCAGCCGTGCTTTTCGGGATCGATCACGGCGATCATTTTCGCGCCCGTTTCGTCGGGGTTACGGTCGTACACGCCTTCAACGCTCGTCAGTATCAGCAGCTTGTCGGCATTCAATTGCGCGGCGATGAGCCCGGCCAGCTCGTCGTTGTCGGTGAACATTAATTCTTCGACGGCTACGCTGTCATTTTCATTGATGATCGGCAGGATGTTTCCGGCCGCCAGCGTTTCGCGCAGCAGGCGTGCGATGTTCAGGTAATGTTTGCGGGTCAGGAAATCCTGTTTGGTCAGCAGCAACTGTGCCACCGCGACGCCATGCGGGCGAAACAGTTTGGCATAGGCCTGCATCAGTTCGGGCTGGCCGAGGCTAGCCAGCACCTGTTTTTCGCCAAGGGTGCTGCCATAGTCGCGCTTCAGGCTTTCGCGCGCCACGCGGCGGCCCGAGGCGACCGCGCCAGAACTGACCAGCACCACCTGATGCCCTGCCTGCTGCAACGCGACAACCTGCCGCACCAGTGCGGGCATCGCGCTTTTCAAAAGCGTGCCGTCGCTGGCGAGGATGGCTTGCGTGCCTATTTTAATGACGATTTTCATGATTGTTATGCGAATCCCAAGATATTCCCATTTTATACCAACCAATCCTTTCAAATTTATAAAATAATAGCATTTATAATCAGAGTCTTAATTCTTGAACTTGATGTGATCGGAATGGGGCGTTGACATAAAGGCAGATTCTACCTAGAAGTCGGGCTCGGATTTGAATATATGACAACTCC